>JASHRI010000363.1 GCA_030037435.1 Candidatus Acidiferrales bacterium
TGGAATACGTGACGAATCTCGACAAGCTAGAGACGGACTATGGCTACCGAGCCAGTCATCCGATGGTTGCGGATCCCTGCAGCCATACCGTATATGACCTGATGCAATATGGAGCGGGCGCACCGGACGGCGGATACGTTCGCGGCGAGATCGTTCACGGCGCTGGAGTGCGCGCGCCTCTAGCCATCGAAATTGAATTAAAGGGCGGCGAAGTTCGGGCCGTCCGCATGGAATAGCGGCTTGGCTTAGTCGCTGTCCCGCCTCATGATTCCCTACCCCAACAAAACATTCGTCAAAATACGCCTGCTGAAATTTCGACACCCTAAATAATGCGGCCACCATTCCGCCTCCTAGCGAAGCGGAACGGTGGCCTTTGGGGGTGGGAGAAAAAACCTACGCCGTTGTTGACTCTAGTCGGTGATCTCTTCCACCGAACGAGCCACCAACACCGGTTGACTGGTGGCCGGATTGATAAGGATGAACCCGACCACGCGCAGCGGAATCGCCTGCGTTCCGCTTAGAGCCGAGAGTCCACTGAGATTGATGAAGTTGGTCTGGTCTGTGGTGAGCACCGTAAGCGGGCTCGGCAGCAAAACACCTGCTGTCCAGTTGTCTGTCAACTGGAAGCTGCCGTTGTTGCCCGACTGAATCGTGGTGCTGCCCGGAACCCACGTGCCTGCCTGTCCTTGACGCCTAAGCACCACTCGATGCACGGTCAGCGTTGACACGCCATTGGTGGTGGTGAGTTTCCCGCCGACGCCGACGGATTGACCGGCCGCGAGCGCGGAATTATTGAACAGGAGCGTGGTTATCGGATTGTTGATATTCGCGATCCGGTACTGCTCGCTGCCATTCAAGCCAAGAGTCGTGATTTGTCCGTCTTCGATTCCAGTGATATCCGGCAACTCAGCGCGGACATACAGATCGGCCTGTGTGGCCGGACCCGATGGCGGACGAATGCTGGTAAAGAGCCCAGCGAGGAAGAACCCATCGTTCGACACGACCTCAACTTCGGACGCGTCGATATCTTTCGTCACGGGATCAAGCTGACCGGAAACCTCCACGATCGTGTTCGTGGTGAACGAGCTGATCGGTTCGCTCGGGTCGTCGAACGCGGTGCTGGAGTTGGTTTGCACCGTCCACTGGCGGCCCTTTGGCCCCTGCATCACGAAAGAGCTGTTTCCCGTGGTGCCGACGACTCCGCCGTGGAAATCGTCGATCGAGACGTTCGCGTCGGACGAGTTCAGCAATTGCATGTTGAACACAGGATTGACCGTGCCCGTGATCTGGCCATTCGCGTCGGTGGCAAGAGACTGGCGCAAATCGAATTCCATGCGGAGTCCAACCAGGTCGGCGTTGTTCAGCACAAACGGATTTGCAAAATTGACGGTCACGCTCGACTGGCTGAGGGTGCCATTGATCGTGTTGATCACCGGAGGATTCTGCGTGGTATCGATAAACGCGATGACCGGACTCGAAATAGTCACCGTGGCCGACGTGTAAGTGCCAGTCGGCACGGCGTTCAAGTCGAGAAGCTGGTGCAGACCGCTCAATTGAGCGAAATCCACGTCCTGCGAATTCGTCAGGACGGGGACATTCGTCGTGCCGTTGAAAATGGTGACGCCGGTCACCATGATCTGGCAGGAAATCACGCTCGGCAACGGTGCATCCGTGCCGATGGTGAAGACGGAAGCCTGATCGGAGCTGCCTCCTCCGCTGGGGTCGGAAGTGGAAGCCGTACCACCGCAACTTGACAGGCAGATCGCGGCGAGAAATGCAAGGAACACACAAATAGCGTTGAGTTTCCGCATGCCCATTCTCCTTAGTCGATCACCCTTTGTTGTTTGGAGCCGAAAACACCCTTTTCGGCTGCTGGCTGTAGAACACGACGTCCCAAAGAAAGTTGCGACGATTTATAGTTTTGCATTTCGTGATCTGCGGCGCGTGCCACGATATTTTTCGCTCACAACCCCCAATTCGAGCGATGCGGCAAATTGGAGGAAGTTGCACGTTTAGTGATAGGAGGCGGACAGCGCTTATCAGGTGTGCTGCATCGTAGTAGACTGAGCCGCGCAACCCTTTCGTGCTCCGTGCATTACCAAGGGGGCCGGGGCTCGCGCGAATCCAAAGGAGAAACCGGATGCGGCACAGATCGATGCTCTCGATCATTTTGCTGACTGTCGCACTGTCGGTCGGCTGCGCGAAAAAACCGGACGATGCGGCGCTTGTCACCAACATCAAGTCGCAAATGTTTTCCGACGCTCAGCTCAAGGGCGCGAGCTTGCAAGTGGCGTCGAGCGGCGGTGAAGTGACACTTAGCGGCACGGTACCGAGCGACGCAGCCCATCTCGAAGCCTACAAGATCGCGTCACAAACGGCGGGCGTTGCCCGCGTAAAAGATGAGATTAGCGTGCAGGAATCGCGGCCCGCGCCACCGGCTCAGCTGAGCTCTGCGGCTGTGCAAGCGCCGCCCGAGCGAAAAGAGGAGAAGCGGCACAAAGAGCGCGTTAGACAAGTGACGCCCGCCACGGACTATAACCAAGTGGCGGACGACACAGCGCCGCAAGAGCAGCAGCAACAAGAGCCACCACCACCGCCTCCGGATGTCGCTCCCACGCAGGCAAGTGCAACCCCGCCTCCTCCGCTGCCGGCAGCGCCCCCTCCGCCGCAGCAGGTGGCGATTCCTGCGGACTCAACCGTCACCATACGCATGATCGATTCGATCGACTCCTCGGTAAACAATCCCGGTGAAATCTTCCATGCTTCGCTGGATGCTCCAATCGTGGAGGGAGATCAAGTAGTGGTGCCTCGCGGCGCCGATGTCTATGTTCGCCTGGTGAGCGCGACGTCCGCCGGCAAGATGACAGGGAAGAGCGAGTTGCACCTAGAATTGGTAAAGCTCGAATTTCAAGGACAGTCCTATCCGCTGGTCAGTAGCACCTATTCGCTTGCGGGCGACTCGCGCGGCAAAGACACGGCTAAGAAAGTGGGCGCCGGCGCCGTCCTGGGCACATTGATCGGCGCCATTGCCGGCGGCGGGCGCGGCGCAGCTATCGGCGCGGGCGTGGGCGCGGGGGCGGGCGGCGTCTATCAAGCCTCGACGCGCGGCAAGCAGGTGCGCATCCCGTCGGAAACGAAGCTCGATTTCCAACTCGAGCAGCCGGTGACGGTAATGGTGATGCCTCACCAAACTTCGGCATCGAACTAAACCTTCGAAAAAGCACGGGCAGCGGGAATCGAGCAACATTTCGGTTCCGACCGTTCTCTTTCACACCGGAATGGCGGCGTTCCATTTCCGGGAACCCGACCTCGGCTCTCCAGCGGCGCGATTTTCGTCGCTGAGCGCAAAAACCAATTGGATGAGTTCCCTGCGGATGCTACGCTTACCCGCCAACGCGCGGCGGGCGACCATGAAATTGTAGTCGCACGGCCGCCGAGAACGGGTGCATTGCGGAGGCTCGCGGCATGAAATTCCTGGGATTCGTGTTGCTTCTGGCGGGCTGGCTGATTGCCGTTGCGGCCGTCGCGATGCTGGCGGCTGCGGGACCG
>JASHRI010000364.1 GCA_030037435.1 Candidatus Acidiferrales bacterium
TGGGCGGTCAACGTATGCTGTCCGATGCTCAAAAAGTAAGCTTCGCCGTTGGCGTAGAGCCCAGCGAATACTGGGGGCGTGATGTTCGGATCGTAAGAGAAGCCTTCATATGCCACCTGGGAAACAGTTAGAGGGTTTCCGTCTAGGAAGAAAGAAACTGTACCGGTCGGAGCCACGCCGTCGCTGTTGCTGGTGATTGTCGCGTTGATCTGCTCGTTATTTCCATATTCGATGGCGGTTCCCGCACCCGGCACGGAAACCCCCGCGGAAACCGTCGTGGGGGCCTTGGCGACGGTGAAGCTTATGGCCGCCGTGCTGGGTCCATAGCTTGAATCGCCTGCGTAACTCGCGGTACCGGCATAGGTTCCTGGCGGCAGAGACTGGACTTCTGCGTAACCCTGGCTGTTCAGGGCCAAGCTCGCGACTCCCAGCGGCGCTCCGGTCGAGGTGAATGTGACTGTCCCTGTGGGACAGTTTGTCGCGCCTTGGGAGCATGTGCTGGAAATTCCGGTCGATGGCGACAGCGCGGCCGCCGAATTGCCAACATCGACGCGGAACAAATAGTAGCCGGACCCGTAAGTCCCGCTGCTTGCGCTGAAACTCGTGGGGCTGCCTTTAACATTCAGAGTCACGAGATTTGCAAAAGTCTTGCTGTCCTCGGGGTTTACTGTGACCGTTACAGGTGATGACTGGCTTTGGCCGAATGTGCCGTCGCCAGGATATTCGGCGGTTACCGAATAACTGCTTCCGCCCGGCAATGCGCTGGTTGTCGAACTTATAGAGTCGCCACCGGCGAGCGAATACGCCTGGATGTTCTCCGTTCCGCTAGCGCCAGTACTCGCGATCAATGAGACATTCCCGCTGGGCGAACCTGTGGCTGGTGGCTGCGGGGCCACGTCGATTGCCACGCTGACGGATTGTCCGTGGGTGATGTTGACAGCTGATCCACCGTTGAGCGTTAGCGTGGTCGAAGATAACTTCAGGCTCGGTACAAACGCAGCCCAGCTGTTCGCTAGATTCGCCGCGTTCACCGAGCCGAGCCCGGTTGCCAGATCGTAGCCTGTGGTTGTGGCGTAACCAGAGAGCACACCATTCGTATCGCCCGGGATCGACACCGTGCAGTTTGGGCTGCCACTAACACAGGGCATGGCAATCGTGCCATTCGTCACGTCGTAGAATCGGCAGCCGCTGCCTGCGCCGCTACTTGAATTACAACTAGCTCCGGCCTGCGCCGCGAGCTGATAAAGGATGTAATTTGCATTGCCTTGCCGCGACCCTGTCTTTTGGTCGATCATCGCCATGATGCCCGCAAACGCCGGAGTGGATGCGGATGTGCCGCCAACACCGATGAATTGAGTTTCCGGGTCGCTGGTATCGCATGACGTATAGCCACCAGCAATGAGATCGGCCTCACAAATCAGGTAGAACGCTCCCGAAGGCGATCCTGATGCGGCAAACAGAGAAACGTCTGGAATGTCGCGCGCGGAATCGTTCGGGGTAAGCGAAGTTTGCCAAGCAGGCTTTGGGTAGCCCTGCGAACAGTCCGAGGGACTCGTGCCGGTGCTCGTCATGCAATTGCTCTTGCCGCCGGAACCGCCCACAGCGACAACGAATCCGTCATTTTCGAGCTCAACGTTATTGCAATTTGTTTCTGGATTTGTGCTGAAGCCCAAGAGATTTCCGAACACCGCGTTGGTGCAGGAGTCGTTCCAAGTGGTCTCCGGTATGTAAGAGAGCGCAGAAACAGTCGGAGGCAAAGTTGGGTGGCCTGGCGGCGCGGTATTGGCTCCCCAGTACAACGTGGCATTCGTTAGATCGTTGAAATCCGTGCCGCCGACTGCAATGTTGTAAGGAGTCGATGCAAAACCGTTTACAGACAGGCCGTATTGCGCAGCGCCTGCGGTGCCGGCGTCGCGATCGCACGTAGCTGAGCCGCTGTCTCCGGTGGATACAATTGCCGTGATTCCTTCCGCGGACGCTTGTTGCCAGAGCTGGTTGTAAAACTGATTCCCGGCCCTGCCCAGGAAGAGTTCGCAGATGCCGTAACTTTCGCTCAGAATTGGCGCAAGATTATTGTCAACGATGTACTGCGCGGACAAATCGACGCCGAGGCTCGCCTCCGTGCTTTGAGAAACCACTAGGTCGATCATCGCGCCTTTGGCCACTGCGCCAGACCACTCGACGTCCAGATCGGATTCCGTTTCATCGCCTTGCACCGTTCCTGGGTCGGGCCCCTCGACCATCACGTTTGGCGGATTGGCCGCGAGGCCAAAGTAATTGCGAAACGATGCAACGTCCTGGAGATTAATATCCGTCTCACCCACGATCGCGATTGTTTCTCCGGTTCCATCAATCGGAGTCGTCGCATTCCACAGCGAGGACACATCGTAGATCGTGGCGAAATCATAAGGGCCCACGCCGTAGCATGACGGCGTTACCCCGCACTGTCCGCCAAGCGTAAACAGCGGCTGCTTCGATTGAATTTGTCCTGTTTTGGCCGAGCGGTAAACTGGGCCGGCCACGTGATGCATGGCGTTTCGCGGGAAATTATTGAGTGTGTCGATCCCGGCGACGACCGGTGCAAGCGCCGTGGGAATTTGCGGATCCGATGCGTTTGCCCAATGATCTTCTCCATTCTCTGTGTATCTGTGGATCGCGGTATGAAATGCTTCCTGCACCTCGCCCGCGGTGCCGGAGAATTCGATCACCGTGCGGCCGTTGGAGACGCTCGCGATCTGAAATCCATGCGATTGAAGCCACGTCGTAATTGTTTGGATGTCTTGATCCGAGGGACCAAACTGCTGGCCGAATTGCTGCGGAGTGAGCCAGCGGTGGTAATTCGCCGAGGATGCGTCCTGTTGTTGCTCGAGCAGCGTTTCGAGGGCGGATTCCTGCTGCGGGCTGCGCGTCAACACAAGAAGCATGCGCTGCATCGGCAACGTGGATGGAGCGGCGCCTTGGTCGAATTCTGCCCGCGCCAAAGGATGCGTGTTGCCTTGCAGAGTCGTCAGTCGAGTTTCGTCGACAACCTGGGTAATGCGGGATGGCGCGAGATTTGCCTGCGCATCTGCGAGGCTGGGAACAGCAAACAGAATCATTATGGCAAATGCAAAAATGGAGAAGGGTTTAAGGATGTTTTGCATGGTGGCTCGTGCCGGGTCAAGTCCCATGTAGATTTCGCCCTTAGCTCACGACCACACACGTCACCCATGGTCTGCCAATGCAAACGATGACTGATCGGTCAATCCATCAGGGCGTAACAGGCATACTGCGGGATGCAAATGACATCGTCAAGCGAAATGCTGGCGAAGGTAGCGAGAAGCGCAAATGAGAATCAGCTATGAGTCTGTGGTTCCCAGCAACAGTGATCTAACGACAACGCTTTTGGGCTAGAGCATTTGGCGGAGAACGTACTGCAAGATGCCGCCGTGCTGGTAGTAGGTGACCTCGAAGGGGGTATCGACGCGCGCGACCGCGGTGAAGGATTTTTCCTTGCCATTGGCATCGCGAGCGCGGACCCGGATTTTCTTTCGGGGCTCGAAGTCTTGAGCGAGCCCCTCGAAATCGAACACTTCCATTCCCGTCAGCCCGAGAGTTTTGGCATTTTCACCGGGCATGAATTCCAGTGGCAGCACGCCCATTCCGATCAGATTGCTGCGGTGGATGCGCTCGAAACTTTCGGCGAGCACCACGCGGACGCCCAGTAGAATCGTTCCCTTGGCCGCCCAATCGCGGGACGATCCGGAACCATATTCCTTGCCGGCGATCACGAGCAGCGGTACACCCCCGTCGCGATACTTCATCGCCGCGTCGTAAATCGTCATTTTCTCGCCGTCGGGTTGATGAATTGTCCAGGCGCCCTCGGTGCCGGGCACCAGGGCATTCTTCAATCGAATGTTGGCGAAGGTGCCGCGCATCATCACTTCGTGGTTTCCGCGGCGCGCGCCGTAAGAATTGAAATCCTTAGGCTGCACTCCGCGCGAAATCAGATACTTCCCCGCAGGACTGTCGGCTGGAATCGAGCCTGCGGGAGAAATGTGGTCGGTGGTGATGCTGTCGCCGAGCACAGCGAGGGCTCGCAAACCGCGAAGGTCTGTGATGGCAGCAGGCTTGACCGGCATGTTTTCAAAGTAGGGCGGATTCTTGATGTAGGTCGACTTCGAATCCCAGGCGTACAGATCGCCAACGGGAACGGGCAGTGCGCGCCACTGCTCGTCGCCCGTAAAAACATCCGCATATTCCTTGGAAAACATGTCACGTGACACGGAGCCGCGAATCGTAGCTTCGACCTCTTGCGGCGTGGGCCAGATATCGCGCAAGAAGACGGGTTTGCCGGATTTGTCCGGACCGATCGGCTCCTTGACGATGTCGAAATCCATGCGCCCGGCGAGCGCATAGGCAACCACCAGCGGCGGCGACGCCAAATAATTTGCGCGGCACAGTGGATTGATGCGGCCCTCGAAATTGCGATTGCCGCTCAACACGGAGACGGCGACGAGATTGTTGTCCTTGATGGCCTTGCCGATCGAATCGGGCAACGGCCCGCTATTGCCGATGCAGGTGGTGCAGCCGTAACCGACAAGGTTGAAGCGCAGGGAATTCAAATAGGGCCACAGGCCTGCTTTTTCGATGTAGTCCGAGACGACCTTCGATCCCGGTGCGAAGCTGGTCTTTACCCAAGGCTTGGTGCTCAATCCGCGCTCGACGGCCTTCTTCGCAAGCAATCCAGCGCCGAGCATCAGGGAAGGATTCGAGGTGTTCGTGCAACTGGTGATCGCGGCGATCACTACCGAGCCATCGGCCAGCTCGAATTGATCGCCGTTGTTTTGCACGTGAACGTGTTTCGGAGTCTCCGTAAGCGATTTTTCGAAGGCGGTCTTCGCCTGCGTGAGCGGCACGCTATCCTGCGGACGCTTCGGACCGGCCATCGTGGGCACAACGTTAGCGAGATCGAGCTCCAGAGTGTCGGAGAAAACCGGATCGGCGGTCGAATCCGTGCGGAAAAGGCCCTGCTCCTTCGTGTATGCCTCTACGAGCTGCACCTGATCTTCGCTGCGCGCGGTGAATCGAAGATAGTTGAGCGTCTCCGCATCGACTGGGAAAAAGCCCATCGTGGCGCCGTATTCGGGCGCCATATTGGCGATGGTGGCGCGGTCGGGCAACGTGAGACTCGAAAGGCCGGTGCCATAAAATTCCACGAATTTTCCGACCACGCCTTTTTTGCGCAGCATTTGCGTGACGGTGAGAACCAGGTCCGTGGCGGTCGCGCCTTCGGGCAGGCGCCCATGCAGCTTGAAGCCCACGACCGGCGGAATCAGCATCGAAAGCGGCTGGCCGAGCATGGCGGCTTCCGCCTCGATTCCGCCCACGCCCCAGCCGAAAACGCCGAGGCCGTTGACCATGGTCGTGTGCGAGTCGGTACCAACCAGCGAATCGGGGAAGGCGACCCATTTGCCGTTCTCTTGTTCGCGGAACACTACACGCGAGAGATATTCCAGATTCACCTGGTGGCAGATGCCAGTGTCGGGTGGCACCACGCGGAAATTTTGAAAGCCTTTCTGTCCCCAGCGGAGAAACGCGTAACGCTCGATATTCCGCTGCATTTCGAGTTCGGCGTTGAAGGCGAAGGAATCCGCACCACCGAATTTGTCGACCTGAACGGAATGGTCGATGACGAGCTCGGCGGGGAACAGCGGATTGATTTTTTTCGGGTCGCCGCCGAGTGTGCGCATCGCGTCGCGCATGGCGGCGAGATCGACCACGGCAGGCACGCCGGTAAAATCCTGGAGCAAAACGCGCGCGGGAAGAAACGAAACTTCCTTTTCAGCAGAGCCCTTCACGTCCCAGGATGCGAGGACGCGAATATCGTCGGCGTGGACGAAGCGGCCGTCCTCATGGCGCAGAAGGTTTTCGAGTAGCACCCGCAGTGAAATCGGCAGGCGTTCGACCTTGCCGACGCCGCTGCGCGACAGAGTTTCAAGGCGATAGATGTCGAATGAATTGTCTCCGACGCGGAGCGAAGAGCGCGTGGAAAAAGAGTTTTGGGATGTTGGACTCATGCGCGAACAGCGATCTCCTGTGTGAACGAGCGAGCTATTTTATCGCAGCGGCGAATCGAAAGTGATGCGTTTCTGGCGGCGCGTTTCGCCAAAATCGGGAGTTGGGACAGGCGGGCAAAATGCGCGATGACGATCCGGACTGAGTTTCGATTAGAACGGGCGCCGATCCTTTGTTTTGTGCAAGTTACGGGCAATTCTAATCGAAAGGGAGTTTCGATTAGAAAAGGCCGTGACTCGTGGCTGTTGGCCCCTGATTTTTGGGGGCGAGCGGCTGCGGCTTTGCGGTCCGCAGTTGCCGGGCACGAAGGGCTGCCGGCCTTACCGCGCACCGAATTTTCGACCGCATAATTCATGATAACTATGTTAGGCCCAGCGAAGTCGTTGTCAAGGGCGGGGACCTGTGGACATCGTGCGGCGAGAGTTTAGCCGGTTGATTTAGTACTCATTGCGACAATATACGGCGCAATCGCATTGGATGCGGCGCGCCGCCTCCGTATATTGGGCGGACCGTGCCCTTCGATCCAGAAAAAGAACGACAACGGCTGGCGGACCACTACGGCGGCATGAGCGACGGGGAGCTTGAAGAACTCGCTCGAGATGCCCGCTCACTGACGGAGATAGCGAAGTCCACACTCGGGTTGGAAATCGCCCGCAGGGGATTGGGCATCTCTCTTGATGACTCCGCGGCCGGCCACGAAATTCCGGCGGGACCGGTCGTGTTGCGACGACTCTCCTGGTTGCCCGAAGCGATCATCGCCAGAAGCGTTCTCGATTCCGCCGGCATTGAATGTCTTCTACCGGACGAAAATACCCTGCGGATGGATTGGTTCTGGACTCTTGCGCTGGGCTACGTGAGGATTTGGGTTCAAGCAGAAGACGCTGCAGATGCCGCACAGCTTCTGGATCAGGACTGGATCGAGGAGTTCGCAGTCAATGACGTGGGACTTTACAAGCAGCCGCGTTGCCCGCAGTGCGGATCGTTTGATGTTTCCGATCGAGAGTTAGTAAAAAGATTGGCGGGGCTGAGCCTGATGGCGTTTTGGTTCTTCAGCGTCGTGCCGCCAATCCGGCTGAGACGGCCCGGCTGGAAATGCCATAAGTGCGGCAATGCGTGGCAAGGGCAAGAAGAGCAGCCGAGCCCTCCTGCACAAATTCCCTGACTGCAGCAGAGTCCTCCTGCAACTCGCGGGCGTTTTCGCTACCCGATCACGCAAAACGCGGCGCGAAGCTGGTAAAATACCAATCCGCTGAAGGCCGGCGAGAGGAGAGAGCAAATGGGTGAGCGAGCAGTGGAGATTCGTACAGCGGACGGAACCGCGGACGGGATTCTATATTTTCCGGACGGCAAGGGTCCATGGCCGGGCGTGGTGCATCTGCCGGACATCATGGGAGTACGGCGGTCGCATCAAGAGATGGCTAAGCGGCTGGCGGGACAGGGATTCGCGGTGCTGCTAGCAAACGTTTTCTACCGCACAAGCAAGGCGAGGCCGCTATGGGATTTTCCGCTGACGATGGGCGAAGAGCGCACGATGAAAAAGTTCAGCGAGCTGGCCGGGCCGCTGCCGCCTGAGGCGATGGAGCGGGATGGGTCGGCATATGTGGACTTCCTGGCGAAGCAGCCGGAAGTGAGCGGTGCGAAGATCGGAGTGGTCGGTTACTGCTTTACGGGACAGTTTGCTCTGCGAACGGCAGCGGCTCGATCAGATCGGGTGGGAGCAGCGGCTTCATTTCATGGCGGCGGGCTTTGGACGGATAAGCCGACGAGTCCTCATACGGCGCTATCAAAGGTGAAGGGGCGGCTTTATTTCGGCCACGCGATGGAAGATCACTCCATGCCGAAGGAAGCGATTGAAAAATTCGACAAGGCGCTTGCGGGGTGGGGCGGGAAATACGAGAGCGAGACCTACCAGGCTCATCATGGATGGACAGTGTCCGACAGCGCCGCGTTCAACCAGCCACAGGCGGATCGTGCGTTTGGGAAATTAGCTGACACGTTCCGCGCAGCGTTGAGGTGAGATTCGCAGTAAGACGACACCGCGCTTCGCGCGTATCAGCTATGTCAGGGCTAAAGCCCTGACCCCTAAACAGCGGCGTGCGCGACTTGGCCGAATCGGTGCCCAGCCTCAAGAGTCGCGCAGCCGCCCGATTTTTTCCAGCAGCGCGGCTATGCCGCGTGCGGGATCTTCCACTCCTTGACCTGCTTCTCAGCGGCCTCTCGCGTGATGCCGTATAGCTCCTGGATTCTGCCGACTAGCCGATCTTGATTTCCCTCGATGGCCAACAAGTCGTCGTCCGTCAGTTTTGCCCACTTCGCCTTCACTGCTCCCTTGGCTTGCTTCCACTGTCCTTTAAGTTGGTCGGAATTCATGGATCTCTCCTTTGGTGTTTTGAAACGCGCACAGGGCGGCATAGTTCCTGCCGTCTTTGCTATAAGCTACAAAAGGCCGTCGCCGGGCGACATTAGGTAAACGGTGTATTGCGAATCGAGCAATTGCAGCAGGGCAATCCTCGATCATAATATCATTTGCTTTCATTTCGGCGCTGCCAGCCGACAGCAGTGCCTGCGACATTTGGCGAAGCTCGTGCGTAACTCAATGCGAGGCGACTGATGACCGAAAAAATTTGGCCGGTTCGAGCCACTCGTATACGCGGTATCGGCGTGGTCTGCGTCGTTGGCGTGTGCCTGACCACGATACTCCTAGCCGCAGCAACGATGACGCCGCGGAGTGCTCCGCACGACGAGGGTCGGGCCGCTGATGTTGATTGGCCGAACTATGGGAATCAGGCGGGCGGGATGAGATTTTCGCCACTCGACGAGATCAATTCCAAGAACGTGGCTCGGCTGAAGATGGCGTGGGAATTCCATACTGGCGATATTTCGCGCGGCGAAAACGGCCGGCAGAAAAGCTCGTTCGAAGCGACGCCGATCGTTATCGACGGAACGATGTACGTGAGCACTCCGTTCAGCCGGGTGATCGCCCTCGACCCCGCAACCGGACAGGAAAAGTGGAGCTATGATCCGCACATCGATCTTTCATGGGGTTACGCTGACGGGCTGATCAATCGCGGTGTGTCTACGTGGCTCGATCCTTCGCGACAGGCGAACGAGCCCTGCCGTCGCCGAATTTTCATTGGCACGATCGACGCGCGGTTGATCGCGATCGACGCGGCGGACGGAAAACCGTGCAGCGATTTCGGCGACGCTGGGCAGATCGACTTGAAGGCCGATATCACGGGGATCACACGCAAGGGGCAATACGAAGAGACATCGCCGCCGACGGTGATCGACGATGTGGTGATTGTCGGCTCGGGAATCAGCGACAACGAGAAAGTGAACATGCCAAGTGGCGTGGTGCGTGCGTTCGACGCGCGAACCGGCAAATTGCGATGGAAATGGGACCCGATTCCGCCCAACGACACTTCGACCTATCCGAAGCCGGGCGATAAGAGCGATTGGTTCACCGGCGCCGCGAATGCGTGGGCGCCGATGGCCGTCGATGCGGAGCGGGATTTGGTGTTTGTTCCGACAGGAAGCGCCAGCCCGGACTACTGGGGCGGATTTCGCAAGGGTGACGACAAGTGGGCGGATTCGGTGGTGGCGTTGCGAGGAAAGACGGGCGAGTTCGTATGGGGATTTCAGCTAGTTCATCACGATCTGTGGGATTACGACTCGGCGGCGCAGCCCATCCTGGCGACCATTCGGCATAAAGGCCGGAATGTGCCTGTGGTGGTTCAGGGGAACAAGACGGGAATGATCTATGTGCTCGATCGGGACACAGGAAAGCCGGTGTTTCCGGTAGTCGAGCGGCCTGTGCCGCAGAGCCGCGTGGCGGGCGAAGAAACTTCTCCCACCCAGCCATTTCCAACGGCGCCGCCTCCACTAGCGCAGCAGACTCTAGCGGCGGATCAGGTGTGGCAGGGACTGCCACCGAAGGATCAGGCCGCGTGCCGCGAGGAAATGAGCAAGCTCGAGTCCGGCCGCGTGTTCACTCCGCCGAGCGTGGAAGGGATCATTGCCATTCCGGGCAACGCCGGCGGACTGAACTGGAGCGGCGGCACGTTCGATCCTAAGAAACAGATTTACGTGGCCTACGTGATCAACGTTCCGTTTGATGTGCACCTGATTCCGAGGAACGAACAGCTTGCGGGACTGGTGCGACAAGCCATGAGCGGCACATTGCGGGCCGAACTTGCACTGCAGCTTGGAGCGCCATTCGCCATGACGCGGATTGCGCTAATGACGCCGCAGCGACTGCTATGCAATCCGCCGCCGTGGGGTGAACTGGTGGCGGTGAATCTATCGACCGGCAAGATCGCGTGGAAGACGCCACTTGGCACGACAGAGGATTTGATTCCAGACAGGCCGCCACAGAACCTTGGGGTTTATGGCTTTGGAGGAACGATGGCGACAGCGGGCGGGCTGGTGTTCGTGGGAGGCGCGGTGGGAGATGAATATTTGCGAGCCTTTGATATTGGTACGGGAAAAATGTTGTGGCAGGGGCGTCTGCCGGCAGGTGGGCAGGCGGCGCCGATGACGTACAGCATCGATGGCAGACAGTACGTGGTGATCGCCGCCGGCGGACACGGAAAGCTGGGAAGCAAGCAAGGCGATTCGCTGGTGGCGATTGCATTGCCCTGAGGATGGCAGGTCGAATAACATGCGAGTGCCATAGAGATTGAGAGCGCTCTGGCGATGTGCGCGCGAGGTGGAGGCAGAGGTGAACAAGCGGAAACTGGGACGGTCGGGGATGGAAGTGGCGCCGTGGGCGCTGGGCGGAAACGTGTTCGGATGGACGGCGGACGAAGCGACGTCGTTCAAATTGCTCGACGCGTTTGTCGATGCAGGGATGAATTTAATCGATACGGCGGACGTGTACTCGAAATGGATTCCGGGGCACAAGGGCGGCGAATCGGAAACGATCATCGGCAACTGGCTAGCGAAGAGCGGCAAACGCAGCAAGGTGCTGGTAGCGACGAAGCTGGGCGTAGAAGTGGAGCCCGGAGAGAAAGGGCTTTCGCGCGCGTACATGCGGCGAGCCGTGGAGCGGTCGCTTGCGCGACTGAAGACGGATTACATCGACCTCTATCAAGCGCACACGGACGATCAGCAGACGCCGATGGAGGAGACGTTCGCGGCGTTTGGCGAGTTGATGAAAGAAGGGAAGGTGCGCGCGATTGGCGCGTCGAATTTCAAGGCGCCGCGACTCGCGGAGGCGCTGAAGGTGAGCGCGGCGGAAGGGCTGCCTCGATACGAGACTTTGCAACCGTGGTACAACCTGTACGACCGATTTGATTTTGAGGGCGATCTCGCGGAGTTGTGCAAGCGAGAAGATATCGGCGTGATTCCTTACTTTGCGCTGGCGAGCGGATTTCTGACCGGGAAATACCGCACCGCGAAAGATCTGGAGGGCAAAGCTCGGGGCTATCGCGCGAAGGACATGATGAACGAGCGGGGATTCCGAATTCTCGGCGCGCTGGACCAGGTGGCGAAAGAAATGGGCGCGACGCCGGCGCAGGTATCGCTTGCGTGGCTTGCGGCCAAGGGAGTGGCAGCTCCGATTGCGAGCGCGACGAATTTGGAGCAATTCAAAGATTTGCTTGGCGCGACGAAGGTTACGCTGCGGCCTGAAGCGGTGAAGCTCCTGGATGAAGCGAGCCAAGGAGCTCCGGGGGCACGAACCGCGGCGCCGCACTAGCCGGAAATGTGAGCTGCGCCGCGGGCGGGGCGCTCGCTATCGAGAGCGAGCATTTGCTCGGCGCCGTAGCGGTCGCCCGCGACGACGTGCGGCGGCACGATGCGGTCGATGGCAGCGAGATCTTCCAGCGACAGCGACACGTCAAATCCCTTGAGCGCATCGCCGAGCTGATCGCGGCGACGCGCGCCGACGAGCGGAATGATGTCCGCGCCCTTCGAAAGCACCCACGCAGTCGCAAGCTGCGCGATAGTGATGCCGCGCTGATGCGCAAGGTCGCGCAAGCCCGCGATCCATTGCTGGTTGCGCTCGAGATTCTCTCCCTGAAATCGCGGGAAGTGCGCGCGGATATCTCCGCGCGAGGCGCTTTCGGCGCTGGGCGCGTGGCCGGTGAGCAAGCCGCGCGAGAAAACTCCATAGGATACGAGGCTGATTCCCAGGCTGCGCAGAGTGGGCAAAATATCGGCCTCGACGCTGCGCGACACCATCGAGTACTCGATTTGCAGCGCGCGAATCGGATGCACGGCGTGCGCGCGGCGGATCGTTTCCGAACCCGCTTCCGAGAGTCCAATGTGGCGGACGTAGCCGGCTTTGACCATATCGGCGATCGCTCCGACTGTGTCTTCGATCGGAACAGCGGGGTCGACGCGCGCGGGCTGATAGAGGTCGATGTAGTCTGTGCCGAGACGGCGAAGAGAGTAGGCCAGGAAATTTTTCACGGCGGCGGGGCGCGTGTCGATGCCGATGAAGGCGCCATTCGGCGCTCGCATGCCACCGAATTTCACGCAGAAGAAAAAGCGGTCGCGGGGCTGGCCAGCCAGCGCTTTCTGCAAAAGCATTTCATTTTGGCCCATGCCATAGAAATCGCCAGTGTCGAGCAGGGTGATGCCCTCGTCGAGCGCGGCGCGAATGGTGGCAATACTCTCCTGTTCGTCGGCAGGGCCGTATATGCCGGACATGCCCATGCAGCCGAGTCCCATCGCCGAAACGATGGGACCATTTTTTCCGAGTGGATGAGTTTGCATAGCGAGTACCGTCCTTATATGAACTTATGAATTGCGCAGCGAGCGCGTTAGTGGCGGGCCATCAGCAGATGAAGCTCGGGCGGCATCGGCGCGACGTCAATCGATACGTTAACGCAAGCGGGCTTACCGCTGGCGAAGGCTTCGCGAATCGCAGGGCCGAGATCTTTGAAGTTGGTGACGCGGCGCGCGAAGCAGCCGAAAGCCGCGGCGACCTCGTGATAGTTGGCGTCGCGAAGCTCGGTGCCCGAGAGCCGATTGCCGGAAACGAGCTGCTGAAAATGCTGCGATGCGGCCCAGCTGTGGTTGTTCATCACCACGACGACGATGGGAAGCTGGCGACGGACCATGGTGTCGAATTCAGCGATGGTGAAGCCGATCGCGCCGTCTCCCGCGAGGCACAACACGGGGCGCTTGGGATGCGCCACCTGCGCGCCGATCGACAGACCCATGCCGAAGCCGACCGCGCCGAGAAATCCATGGGTGATATAGCCGCCAGGATGATTCTGGCGCACCACTTCATTGAACCAGTGATAGGCCTCGGCGCCGTCGCCAATGATGATGGTGTCTTCAGCGATGTTGTCGGCAATCGCAGTGACCGCTTGATAGGGATGAATCGGCGGGCCGGCGCGCTCGAGATCGGGTTGGGCGCGCTGGCGGCGAGCGACTTTGGCGTCGCAGATTGTTTTTTGCCAGGCGCTGCGGTTGGGCCACTTTAGCGACTTCGCGCGAGCGTTGAATGCGCGCAACGTCTCGCGCGGATCGGCGACGATGGGAACTGCGACCTGGCGCAGACGACCGATTTCCTTGGAATCGATTTCGACGTGAATGAT
>JASHRI010000365.1 GCA_030037435.1 Candidatus Acidiferrales bacterium
GGAAACACGCGCTTGATCTGGCCCAGCCGCCGCACCACGCCGATCGCCTCGATCCAGCTATCCGGGTCGTTCGTGTCCGCCATGTAGTGGTGCATCCCGGAATAAATCAGGTCCCCGGCCACCACCGCGCCTTCCGACGGCACGTAGTACGCCGTCGCATGCACCGTCTCGCACATCGGCAAATCGACGAATCGAATCTCGCGCCCTTCAAGCCGCGTGCCGTCTCCCGTCAAAGGCTCCGGCATCGGCAGCTCGCGCGGCATTTCGTCCCCAAACATCTCCCGCCAATGGACCAGCTTCGCGCGGTACTCCCGCATGAAATCGATCACGCCCTGCCGCGCATAAATCTTTGCCGCAGGAAACGCCTCGCGAAGCACGCCGTTGCCGAAATAGTGGTCGGGATGCGCGTGGGTAATGTAGACGCCGCGCAGCGTCTTGCCGCTCGCCCGAACCAATGCCACCAGGCGCGCCGCGTCGCTCAGCACCAGGCAGGTGTCGATCAACACCGCGTCCTGCTTGCCGGCAATCAGCACCGCATTGTTCGCGAGCGCGAAATCCTGGCCTGTGAAAACCTGAAAGCCGAGAGAGCCCTCGGTAGGGTTTGATTCGATCATCGGATGATCGTGTGGAAATTCTGGTGGGAAATGCTAATCAGCGGCTGCAGCCACGGGCTTCGCTTCAGCAGTTGTCCCCGCAGGCTTGGTAGACGCCGCCGCTTCTTCCGCCGGCAGCACGCTGATAAATCGCCCCGAGCCGCCCTTGTCTTCGAAGCGCACCACGCCCGTAATCAACGCAAATAGCGAATCGTCCTTGGCTCGCCCGACGTTCTTCCCGGCCTTGTACCGCGTCCCGCGCTGCCTCACCAAAATGCTGCCGCCGGTCACCAATTGTCCGCCGAACCTCTTCACCCCAAGCCGCTGTCCGTGCGAATCGCGTCCATTTACACTCGATCCGCCGCCCTTCTTATGTGCCATCGCAAAACCCCTGGAAATCGCCTATGGAATTTGAATTTCGCCCACTTCAACGGCCGTATAGCCCTGCCGGTGCCCACGCTGAATCTTGTATTGCCCGCCTGTTTTGTACTTCATCACCTTCAGCTTCGGCCCGCGCAGGTGCTTCACGATCTTGCCCGTCACTTTCACCTTGGCGGCCTGCTCGCCGCCCAGAATCTTCTTGTCGTCCGTGCGCACCGCGAGCACTTCCTCGAATGAAACCTTGCCGCCCACCTTGCCCTCAAGGCGTTCCACCTGCACCGTCTCGCCCGGCGCCACGCGATACTGCTTTCCTCCGCTGCGAACTACCGCGTACATGCTTCCTCCCGCCCTAGTCGTTAAATCCCTAGTCGATAAACGCCAATTATAGCGGCCCTTCGCGCATTCCGTCAACGCACTCCGCAAACCAACCTATACCACCATCGGCGAATAGCCAGCGCGCTGCCGAAATTAGTCGGCCTCTCCCCTACGCCGCGACTTCCGCTTTAGCGGTGTCAGCAGCACGGTGACGGCGTAGAGCCGCGCTCTGCTCTCAGCCCTGCCCCCAACACGGTTCAGTTCCTGGATATGTCGATTCACCTCCACAATCTGGGCCCGAGAAAGCCACCCGGTCCGGCGCAAAGCCCACAATTCTCGATCCGGTCCCGATACCCGCGCTTCAGCAAGGCTAAAACCCCTGCGAAAGTCGCGGAGTCCCAGCCGCAACATTGACGCGATGATTGCATTCACTTCCCTTCCGTTCCCGTGCTTACCCAGTTTATAAAAGAGACTCAATCCCGGGGCGACCGCGCGAAACAGGGCTTCCCGGCGCCCCTTGGCTGGACGATAGCCGGCGCTTCGTACCAGGCCCACTTTTTCGAGGATCCGCAGATGGTAGTACAGGGAATCTGCCGGTCGTTCGAGCGCCACAGCCAGCTCGGCCACCGAAACCTTGCCCAGCCGCGGCAATACATCCACGATTTCCTGCCGCGTCGACGCTGCCAGCGCGCGCATCTGCCGCGTGCTCCGAATAATGTAGTTGACTGTCTGTTTGCTCATGTGATGAAATTGGATCCTGTCATTGAATATAATCGAATATATTCAACAAGAATATTGGAAACATCGGCTAGCGCCGCGCGGAACCGGAATGCAACAAAAGTCGTTCATAGTGTTCGGCATCGCCGTACTGCTTGCCTCCACCGGCATGCAGCCGGCTTTTAGTGCGCCGCAAAAGGGCGGCGCCGCCGTCAGCAGCGACCTCGATGCAGCCGTGAAAGAATTTCGCCTCGACGATTTGGAGCCGGCCCTGCGCTCCATACCAGCTGGCCCTGAACGAGATTATTTCTCCGGCGTGTTGGCAGCCGGTACAGGCCACACCGCCGAGTCCATTCGTCTGCTCAATGGAGTTCTGCCGACCATCCGCACGTCCCGTCCAGATCGTGCCGCCGTGGCCCTGGAAATTTTGTCAGAGGACTATAACAGAAGTTTTGGGTACGCAGACGCCGCGGGTGCCGACCACGACCTACTCACTCATTTCTCGAGTCAACTGACTCCTGTACAAGCAAAAGGCACGAAAGATGATCTGGCGTTGATGACGATTCTCAGTCAATCGCCGCCGCAAACCATCACCTGGGATGGCCCCAAAAGATTATTGACTCTGAAAACGAAGCGCAATCCTCTGAATTCCATCAACGCAGACCTTACGATCAATGGAGTTCAGGGAGCCTGGTTGCTTGACACGGGCGCCAACGGTTCCGTGGTCAGCAAGAGCTATGCGCAGCGTCTCGGACTGCAATTCCTGCCCGGCGCCGCTCAGGTCCAAGCCGGACTGACCGGCATCGAGAATCCTCTGCGTGTCGCGCTGATTCCCAGGCTGAATATAGGCAGCGCTACGCTCCATAACGTGGTTGTACTGGTGCTGGACGATGCAAACTTGAACGTCAACTTAGGCAATCATTCGTATCAGATCAATGCAATCCTGGGCTACCCGGTTCTTCACGCCTTCGGCACGATCATGTTTTTGCGCGATGGCGAGTTCGATGCCGGGGAGGATGTCCATCCTCGAGGACAGGGAGCGCGGATGTTTATGAAGGGACTGATGCCGGTAGTCGAATGCAATCTCGATGGCGCGAATTTGCCTTTCGGTTTTGATACGGGCGCAGAAGGTACGAATCTCTTCGTTCGTTATTACCATCGGTTCCACAGCCAATCCCCCACGTGGAAGAAAGCCAAAAACAGGACTTATGGCGCGGGCGGAATCGTCAAGCGAAGAATTTATATTCAGCGGCAGGTCGACCTGGGTATCGGCGACAAAACGGTCACTCTAAAAGACGTGCCCATTTTTACTTCTGGCACCGGCACGGACAATGATTATGCGTACGGAAATCTCGGCCAGGATGTTGTCGCCGATTTCGCGAGCTATACTCTCGATTTCACATCGATGACTTTTACCCTCGGCGCCCCCGTGTCTTCCGCGACGCACTAGAAGCACCGGCCCACGGCCGTCCCGTCAAAACACTCCACTCCCGGAATCCGTTGCGAGACTGCCTGTCGCTCTTCACACGCCCGGCAGGTTTGCCGGCGCAGGAACTGGCGCGGCATTTCCATTCGCGCCTTTGGACACCAGATCGCCCGTGATAATCGCATTGCGGAACTGATCCATCAGATCGGTCAGCGCGTTCGGCGTGTGCGGCATCATGATCGTGTTGCTCCGGTTCGTCCCAGCCACTTCTTTGAGCGTGTCGAAGTATTGTGTCAGCAGCACCATCGCCATGGCGTCCTTCGGCGTCGCTCCCTCCACCGACTCCGAAAACTTCGCCACTGAATCCCGCAATCCCTCCACAATCGCCTTCCTCTGATTCGCGATGCCCTCGCCTTGCAACCGCTTCGACTCTGCTTCCGCCTCAGCCTTTTTCACCAGCAGCATTTTTTCGGTTTCCGCGCGCGAAACGGTTGCTTCCCGCTCCCGCGCCGCCGCGTTGATGTCGTTCATCGCCGCCTTCACCTTCTCGTCGGGAACGATATCCGTAATCAGCGACTTCACGATCGAATACCCGAATTCCCTCATGGACTCGTCCAGGCTGTTTTTCACGTCCACGGCGATCTGCGACTGCTGGTCAAACGTCTCGTCCAGCGTCAATTTCGGCACGTGCCCCAGAATCACGTTGTACACAAACGACTCGATCTGCTTGATCGGGTCCGACAGCTTATAGAATGCGTCGTAGACCTTGTCCGGCGTCACGTTGTATTGCACCGAAATCGGGATCTGCACGAACACGTTGTCCTTGGTCTTCGTTTCCACCTTCACGTCCAGTTGCTGCACCTGCAAGCTCATCGTGCTCACCACGACATCGAGAAACGGCACCTTGAAATTCAAACCCGGCGGCGCGATCCGCGAAAATTTTCCCAGCCGCTGCACGATTCCCGCGTGCGCCGTATCTACCGTGAAGAAAGACCCGAATACCGCGCGCAGCGCGAAAATCACGACGATCAACGCAACGATCAGCAGGACGATCTCGGTCGGGGAATACATGGGGATGCTCCTTCGGCCGCCGATGCAGCCGCAGTAGGTCGAATTCAGCTTTGGGAACGGCTGCGAAGATACATCAACTGCACGTACCTTCGCATGTAGTTTTTCGCGGGGAGATTTTAATCGAACAGGAGTTCTGTATTGCAGTTTCGGAGCCGGTCCTGCTACCGAAGGCCGACGACTACTGGTCTTTCCGGCGTCCGAAGCTGCCAAGTAAAACGTAGATCTCCCACCGCGCAACCCTCACCGTTATAATGCCTCGGCCCTTTCGCGCCAGCCGCTATCCGACATGAACGCCACCCTTTTCTACGTTCTCGCAGTCGTGTTCTTTGCCACCTTGATTCGGTCCACATTTGGCTTCGGCGAAGCCTTGATTGCCGTTCCGTTGCTCGCCCTCCGCATTCCCATTGGAGTTGCCGCCCCGCTCGCCGTTTTGCTCTCCATCACCATCGCCGCCGTCGTCGTCGCTCAGGACTGGCAAAAGATCCACATTCGCAGCACGGGCTGGTTGCTTCTGCCTACCCTTCTCGGTATTCCGCTCGGCATTCTGCTGCTCGCGAGCGTTCACCAACACATCGTCAAAGCCGCGCTTGCGATTGTCATTCTCGCGTTTTCCGGTTGGTTTCTTTTCGGCACGCGCCCGCCCGAACTTCACACCGACAGCCATGCGTGGCTATTGGGCTGCGGCTTCTTCGCCGGCGTGCTCGGAGGCGCTTATGGAATGAACGGTCCGCCCCTGGTGATCTATGGAGCCATGCGGCGCTGGTCGCCGCAGCATTTCCGCGCCACGCTGCAGGGCTATTTCTTGCCCGCCAGCGTCGTAGCGATGGTTGGCTACTGGTTCGCGGGATTATGGGTCCCCGCAGTTACGCACTACTATTTGCTCTCTCTTGCTGTTGCAATCCCCGCCATATTTCTCGGCAGATTGGTGAATCGCCGTCTGCGCGGCGACGTTTTTCTCAAATACGTTCATTGCGGTCTGATCTGCATCGGAATCATATTGCTGATCCAAGCCGCTCGCACTTAGTTCAATTGGTGGCAGTGGAGCAGTTTGAATTTTCTTGATCGTGAAACAAGGAGTCAAAATTCAAACTGACCCACTACCCAATTGGTGGTGCTCTTGACTTCCACTACGGATCTGCTATCATAGTAACTTGGCTGTTTTTCGGCCCGTTCCGTTTCCCGGAACGTGAGTGACTGGCGCCGGACTTGGCTTGGCTATGCATGGCCTGGTCATGCCCGCCGCCAAGCGCCTCCAGGCGAGGCCGCTTTTTGCTCTTTGACATTTGACGACCCGACCAGGGTCGGCATCCTGAGGGAGTAACGCGACCGAAGGCTCTCTCTTCGGCCGCTGGTCAGCCACGAATCACACGAATTCTAATCGAAACTCACTTTCGATTAGAATTCACCGTAAGTGGTAGAAAACACTCATCGGCGGCCCGTTCTAACCGAAACTCCTCTTGGGGTCTTAGCAAATGCCGATCGCCGCCAGCATCCGCCCCGTCGCGCGTTCGCGCCGGTAGCTAAAAAACAAGTCACCGCGGCAATGGGTGCAGTAATCGGAGGAGAAAATGTTCTCGGCGGACACGCCCGCATCGATCAAAATGCTGCGGTTCGCGGCGATCAGATCGAGCTGCACGCGCGGCGGCGGGGGTGGGTGTCCAGGCGGAGCCATCGTCAGCCAGGGCAGCCAATTGGGATCGTTCTCGCCCGACGCCAGCGCGTCGAAAGGCCCGTCGAACCATTCCCGCGCGTTCCGAAATTGCGAGTGAAATTCCCGCACCACATCCGAACCCACTTCATAGCAGCACTGGCCGATTCCGGGGCCGATGGCCGCGACCACATCCTCTGGCCTCGTGCCAAATTCCATCTGCATCCTGCCCAAGGTTTTAGCGGCGATGCGGCGCACCGTGCCCCGCCATCCGGAATGAATCGCCGCCACCGCGCGCCTTCGCGTGTCGGCCAGCAGAACTGGAATGCAGTCCGCCGTTTGCACTGCCAGCAGAAATTCCCTCTCGCGCGTGAACATCGCGTCTCCCGGCAGGGCGTCGTCAATGGGCCGCATCGAGTCCACACGGCGGATCAGGTCCGAATGAATCTGCTGCAGCGTCACGACGCGCATCTTTTTCGCACCGATCGCGCGAACGAATTTGCGGCGATTTTCGGCCACCCGGTCGCGCTCATCCCAATCCGTGAAACCGAGATTCAACACGCGCTCAGGTTTTTTTCGTTCCCCGTGCCTGCTAGCCACCGGCAATTTACTCTCGCCGCCAGGATGCGTGCTGAATCCGTGCACGAGCCAACCTAGATTCTCCAGCGCCGTGGCTTCGAGAACTTTCAGGCCGCCCGCGCGGCGCAGCTTCCACGCATTTTTCGTGATCGCATCGGGCTCGGTAGCCCCGATCTCCGGCGTCGATTTTTTCCTCGCCACGGCCGTGGCCATCGGATTCCTTCCCTTAGGCGCGCCAATACGCCTCAATTCGATTATATAATTCCTGGAATTCGCGTGCTCGCAGGATTGGCCGGAGGACTTCTTGATCGTTGGGTTGGGGCTCGATGTGGCGGAAATCGATCGGATCGAAGCGGCCATCACGCGCCATGGCGCGCCATTTCTCGAGCGGGTGTTCACGCCCGGCGAAGTCGCTTATTGCGAGCGTCACCGGCAGCGTTTCGAGCGCTATGCCGCGCGATTCGCGGTGAAAGAAGCGGCGATGAAAGCCCTGGGCACTGGCTGGACGCAAGGCGTTGCCTGGCGCGACATCGAGGTAGTGCGCGAATCCAGCGGAAAGCCGACTTTACAGCTCAGCGGCGTGGCTCGAAAAGTTGCCGATCGCCTCGGGGTGCGCACAATTTCGGTCACGATCACCCATAGCGGCAATCTAGCTCTCGCCCAGGTTATTTTCGAAAGCTAGCCGCCGGAAAAAAAGTCCGCTGCGACGATCGTTCAGGCAGAAATTTTTTCGGCGTTCACGTAGGCGTCGCACCAGTCATTCGCCGCCACGAGCCCCGGAATCCGCACTCTCAGATAATTCCCAGTCAGCGCTTCCGTCCAGCCGTCTCCCTGGCGATGCAGCGTCAGCGCGCGCATGGTCCGGCCTGCCTGCGACGCGCGGAAAGCTTCCGCCTTCTTCTGCCCAAGCTCTCGCAAAGCGCGAGCGCGGCTGCGAATTGTTTTTGCTGGTATCAAAGCATTGCTCTCGGCTGCTCGCGTGCCTGGCCGGGACGAGAACGAAAAGACGTGAAGATAGGTGAAAGGCAGTCGTTCGATGAATTCGACTGTTGTCTCGAAATCCTCGTCGGTTTCGCCCGGAAAGCCGGCGACCACGTCCGCGCCGATCGCGGCATCCGGTAACGCCCGCGCGATCAACTTGACGCGTTCGGCATAGTGCTCGGCGCGATACCAGCGATGCATGGCGCGCAGAATACGATCGCAGCCGGATTGCAATGGCATATGAAAGTGCGGCGCGATCCGTGGCGACCCCGCCACCAGCGCCACGAAATCTTCCGTCACGTGCTGCGGTTCGATCGAACTGCACCGCAGGCGCTCGACCTGCGTTTCAGTCAGGATGCGCTGCACCACGCCGGCGAGCGATGCGCGCGGCGTCAAATCGCGTCCATAGCTTCCCAAATTAATCCCGCTAAGGACGATCTCCCGCGCGCCGGCCTCAGCAAGTTTGCTCACTTCGCCGACCACGGTATCCGGCGGCAAGCTCCTGCTGCGCCCGCGCACAAACGGAATTACACAGTACGAACATCGATTGTTGCAACCGTCTTGAATCTTGAGAATGGGCCGCGTGCGGTCGCCAGCCGGTTTCGCGGCCGGGGCGATCGCAACATCCGCCTGCGCGAAAATATCACCAGTCAAAATCTTTGCCGGGCCGCGCGAGAGAGACATCTCGTCTTGTTCGTTCGCGGTCAACGCCGAGATCGAGACGAAATTGCTTTCCGAAGCAGCACGAGCGATTGCGCCAATGCGCGCTGGGATTTCCATCTGATGCGAATTGCCGACCACCCATGCAACCCCGTCCAGAGCCGCCAATTCCTCCGGCGCGCGCTGGGCATAGCACCCTGTGACGACGATGCGCGCCGCGGGATTTTCGCGATGGACTTTTCGCACCGCGTCACGCGCCTGCGCGTCGGCCGCTGCGGTTACTGTGCAGGTGTTGAGCACCACGAAATCTGCGCTTTCGTGGCCCGCTGCCAGCGTCATTCCCAGCTCAAGCATACGGGCACGCAGCGCAGAGGCATCCGCCTCCGTGGCGCGACAACCGAAATTCTGGATCGAGAAAGTAGCCATGGGGGATCGAGCGCCGGCTGCGTCCCGGCACCGCGACAAAATTATAGCAGCCAATTTCACGTGGCTGATTTTCACTCGAAAGAAATACAGGCGGGAAAGACGAACCTAGACGTTAACGGTGACGCCGCGATGCTGGTAGCAGAGAAGAATCAGATCGGCTCGCCGGCGAACGCCGAATTTCTGAAGAAGATTCGAAACGTGGAATTTCACGGTCCGCTCGGAAATGTTCAGGCGCTCGGCGACTTCCTTGTTCGAAAGATTCTCGAGCAGTCCCGTCAAAACTTCCTGTTCCCGGCGGCTCAACTCGCTCACGGAATCCGGCTTCAGCCGCCGCCCCTGGGAGGTGCTGAGTATCGAGTCGACGAAACGCGAAAGGACCGGACGCGGCACCCAGATGCCTCCGGCGGCCACTTGCGGCAAAGCGTGTTCGAGCTGCTCGCGCGCTTCGCTGTAGGTCAGAATGCCTTTCACGCCCTGGCGCAGCAGCGTATAGCTTTCGCTCTCGTCAAGCTTATCGCCAACCACCATCATCCGCGCATTCGCGTAGCGGTCGAGAATGTTGCCGAGCAGCGCTCCTGTGGCCTGGCGTGCAGCATGCGCATCCACCACGTAGACGGCGGCGCGCGGCACATCCAGATTGCGCAGATCCGGAGCGAGCATCGAATCGAGCTGCTTCGAAGTAATCTGAAAACCGGAGTCCTCGAGCAGCCGCTGGAATTCGGACAAAACCATCGGATGCGGCGAAAGAAGACAGACCTTCAGACTTTGTTTTCCGTTACCTTTGCTCATTACCAATCGAGGCTAGCCGAATTGAGGGGCGTGGGGCAAGACAGACTAAGACGCCGATTTCCATACTAGACACGGGGGGTGGCTGTCCTAGGGGAATTTCAGTTGATGCGGGGTCAGAGGCAAGTATCTAGACGCCGGGGGCCGCAGACTCGGCAGACGCCAATTCAGCATCCGGATCGGCCTGTTGCCGCGGGCGCTTCGAGGGTAGCCCTGCCTGGCGGACTTTGTACAGCAGCGCCCGATAACTGATTTTCAGCACCTGCGCCGCCTTGCGCCGGTTCCAGTGATTCGCCTGGAGCACCTTGAGGATTACATCGCGTTCCATCCGCCGCGTCACTTGTTGAGCGATGCTCTTGAGAGGGATGTTCCCGTCGGCCGTTAGCTGAATCGCGAAATCGGAGACCTTAGGTTCGGAGTTTTCGAACGAAAATGCTTCCTCGGAGCCCAGCACCACATAGCGCGCCATACAGTTTTCCAGCTCGCGGACATTGCCGGGCCAATCGCGCTGTTGCAGCAAGTGGAGCGTCTCGTTGGGCAGCGGTGGAGCTTCCCGCTGGAAACGCCGATTGAAGTGCTCGCGCAGATATTCGGCGAGCAACGGAATGTCGTCGCGGCGGTCGCGCAGTGGAGGCAATTGGATGCTGATCACGTTGATGCGATAGAAAAGGTCGGCGCGAAATCCGCCGGTTTCAATTTCGTTTTGAAGCTGGCGATTCGTCGCGCAGATCACACGCGCGTCCATGCGCTTTTCTTCATGATCGCCGATTCGCGTGAAACGGCCGTCCTGAAGGACGTGCAACAACTTGGCCTGCAAATTAGCGTCTAGTTCAGCGATCTCGTCCAAAAACAGCGTTCCGCCCTGGGCCAGCTCGATCCGACCGGGCTTCGCAGCGAGCGCGCCCGTAAACGCGCCCTTTTGAAAACCGAAAAGCTCACTTTCGAGCAGGGTGCCGGGAATCGCAGGACAGTTGACCTTGATGAATGGGCCCTTGCACCAAGGCGAGTTATCGTGGATGAAATGCGCGAGTACTTCCTTCCCGGTGCCGCTTTCACCGAGAATCAGAATCGGGACGTTTAAGCCCGCCGCGCGGGCCACGCGCTGCCGTACGATTTTCATCGCCTCGGACGGTCCAAAAAACACCCCGTCGGGAGGCAATTCCATCGATCGCCCCGGGCCTACTCCTCTTAGCTCTGGTGATCCAGCCATCGCAATGTTAGTCTCTGGCCTTCTAATGCACACCAGCCGCCAGATAACCCGAAATGTGATCTCGGGCCTGGGCTGAACTCGGCGGGACGGGATTCGACTAAGCCCTTTATTTTGTGTCCGGGCAGTCCAAACCAATCATGGCCCTCTGACGTAGTACCGGTCACCCAGGGGGTATGAATCCGCCGGAGCGCCTGAAAACCATTGGCACTTTCGGGAAGGCCTATTCCCTTGGAATCAAAGGATGTTGGAAGCCTGCCGAGGACTGATGTGAGGGGATGATGTGCATCGGCGAGAGGTTCCTACGGACCCCAGACTGCCGGAAAGAAGGCGATTTCGGCTGCCGGGGAAAACGGGGCAGGCAAAAAAAATTGCCGGGAGAGCCCGACTGGTGGGCGCACCCGGCAAAGGATTGACTAAAGACGAAAACCTTCACCACGAATTATATCGTACCGTTCAATTACCGCCGCGACCCCAATCGTCTCATGGTTGTCGTCCTGGCGCTTATCGACTCGAATCACGCGTCCATGCGCTCGAACGAAGACCTCCGTGCCGCGGGTAATCTCCGCGGGCAGCGTGAGAGTGAAATCGACCTCGGTGCCTGGAATCAGATCGTCTTGCATCATGAAGTACACGCCCCGAGTGGAAATATCTCGGGTGTGTCCGCTGTGCGATCTCGGTTCCCGGTTGAGTGGTAGTCGGACGCTTACCGGAAGCGACAGGTCGTACCGGCGAGCCATGCGACGTTCCGTCATTCGTGCTGCTCCTTCAGGGCTGGTTTGAAGTGCACAGCATTCACCCCGCGATTGAATTAGCAATCTCTCTTCCAAAGGCTAGCGTACCCGCGCCGCAGCGGTCTTCGGACTACGAAGCTTTGGTACCATCCACCGCTTGAAGCGCGCGACGAACAATTCCCCTGAAAACAGGTACAAGCGTTTCAATCCGTTATCGGTTGGTGACGGCGGCATCCCGCTACACGCGCGAATCATCTGCGAGGCGCCTATTCGTCGGCGATACTAGAACATCCCGGCGATAAACAGCTAGAGCTATTTCGCCGCTTGTGCCCTAGATATGCAAGTGGTTGCAGCGGCCTAGAACTACGCGCCCGCCCAAAACTAGCGTCGAAATTAAGAGGCGAAAGGAGCGAAAGAGTCCGCGGTGGATTTCGAGGATTGGACTATTTCAACCTAGTACGTTCGAAAGGATCGGCTGCCCGCACCCCCGTGGCAGGTGCAAACGAGAGGTCCAAAGAAGCCAGTCGCTATGAGTTGCGGACTACCGGTGCGGGCGCCTCGCCCTTGTCGGCTTCTTTTGCGACCGGCTCTTTTACGGCTGCAGCCGCTTTTGCAGAGGCGCGCGAGCTGCGGCCGGAATCAAGGTTGAATTGGCGCATTTTGTAGAGCAACGCCTTGTAGCTGATGCCGAGCATGCGAGCGGCATCCTTGCGGCACCAGTTCGTTTTTCCAAGTGCGTCGGCAATCGCTTCCATTTCCGCTTCGTCCTTTAACCCACGGACGAGAGCCTTCAGCCCCTGCTCTTTCGGCGCCGGGGCATCTTCCTGAGGGGCGACGTGCTGCTGCTGGCTGGTCATTTCCAGAAGCTCGCGGAAACTGCCTTCGTCGTCTTCCAGGATCACATAACGCTTGGTGAAATTCTCAAGCTCGCGCAAATTGCCTGGCCAGGAATAACGCATCGCCGCTTCCAACAGATGCTTTGACGGCTCGGGCGCTTGCTTCTGATATTTCTCGCTGTACTTCACCAAAAAGTGCCGCAGCAGCAGCGGAATCTCGGAAGTGCGCTCGCGGAGCGGAGGAATGTGAATGGACAGCACATTCAGGCGGTAATAGAGATCTTCGCGGAACTTGCCGGAGCGCATCGCTTCCTTGACGTCAACATTTGTGGCCGCCAGGACGCGCACATCGACATTGACCACGGAACGCGCGCCTAAGCGCGAGTATTGGCCATCCTGCAAAACGTGCAGGAGCTTGGCCTGAAGATGAGGCGCCATTTCCGCAATTTCGTCGAGGAAGATGGTACCCTTGTTGGCAAGCTCAAATTTGCCGGGTTTTGCGCGCACCGCGCCAGTAAATGCGCCCTGTTCGTAACCAAAGAGCTCCGATTCCAGCAATTCGCCTGGCAGCGCGGCGCAATTCACCTTCACAAATGGCTGCTGGCGGCGGCTGGAGCGAAGATGCACCATCCGCGCGACCACTTCCTTGCCAACGCCGCTTTCTCCGCTGACGAAAATCGGGACATCCACCGGGGCGATCTGCAAAATCTGCTGGCGGATCTTGAGCATCTGCGGGCTGGACGCGAGAAACGAAATGTCTTCGGTCAGCGTTTCACAATATTCCCGCAGCGCCTCGTTCTCGGAGCGGAGTTGCTGCTTCTGACGGCACTTCAGAAACGCGGCTTCGAGCTCTGGCCGCTCGAATGGTTTGGTGAGATAGTCGAGCGCGCCGATGCGGATGGCCTCGACTACAGTGTTCACTTCGTTGGAGCAGGAAAGCATGATGACGTTGAGCGAGCGGTCGATCTGCATCAATTGGCGCAGCGTCTCGATGCCATCCATCTCGGGCATCAGGACGTCGAGAATCATGAAATCCGGCCGCTCTCCGTCGCCGATGCGCTGCAGAGCATCCTTGCCGCTCGAAAGAGTCTCGACGCCAAAGCCTTCTACCTCGAGCAGCGTTTGCAAATACTTCCGAATGCTCGGCTCATCGTCCACAACCATGATCTTTTCTTTTTTCGGCATCGTCTTTCCTGTGAAGTTTAGCCACCCTTGCTGCTGTCTACTCAACAAAGATGGGCAAGAGGAATGAAAAAGTGCTGCCTCGGCCCAACTCGCTGTCCACCCAGACCTTCCCGCGATGTGCTTGAATCAGCCGCTTGGTGATCGCGAGCCCCAGGCCCATGCCCGAAGAAGAAGGATCCACTCGCACGAATTCCTCGAAAATCTCCTGATGAAATTCCGCCGCGATTCCACTGCCGGTATCCGCGACGGAAACCAGGACGCTATTCTCGCGCTGCGCCGCGTCACGCCTGCGGTCTTCTGGCGTGGACGTTTCCGCTACGCGCCGTTCCCAGAAGTGCGGCTGCGCGCGCAGCGTCACCGTGCCGCCCGCGGGCGTATTCTTTAAAGCATTATCGATCAGATTGACCATGCACTGCTGCACTTTCTGGTAGTCGAAATTGAATAAGGGTAAATCGGGGTCCATCTGAAGTTCGAGCCGCACGTTGGCCCGCTGGTAGGCGTCCTGCCAGCGTCCGATCATGTCGTTCACGCAGTCGCGCAGGTCGTTTTCATGCAATTGCAGCACGAGCTTACCGCTTTCGAGCGCGGAGTAGTTCAGAAACATTGAAACGAGGCGCACCAGTCGGTCGCAGCTTTCCTTCGACTCTTGCAGAATGTCTTGCTGCCTGACGCTAAGTTTGCCGAGCGATCCGGTGAGTAGCAGGTCGTAATAGCCTTTCATGACGGCGAGCGGCGTCTTCAACTCATGCGCGGCGGAGGCGAGAAATACAGTTTTCTGGCGGTTCGCTTCCTGCAAGCGCAGGTATGCGGCCAGAAGGTTTCGATAGGTGATCTCGCGCTCCTGCATCAGCTCTTGCACCGTCTCGCGCATCTGCGCCTCGCCGGCAGGAGGATCGACGGGCGTCGGCTCGACGTATACGGTGAGCCAATCGGGTTCCGGCAACCAACGAACGCGGGCGCGGCCTCGGGTCTCCACCGAATCGAACGGCAAATCCACCTGGTGCTCTCCGCCCTCAAGCTGGCTGAGCACGTCCTTGCGGTCCGCCTGGAGAACGTCGCGGAATAGATTCAACTGGGTTCCGGTATCGAGCCCGCGCGCACGCAGGGCGTCGTTCGCATGCAAGTTGGTAAATAGGATCTGTCCGCTGCGATCTGACACCAGTAACGGGCGGTCGACGGCATCAAGCAGGCTGGCTACCAATGGAAAGCTGACCTGGCTAGCGACCGGCTTCTCTGACGTGACCGCTTTGGGCAAACTTGCCTCCGAAACTGGATGGGCCGGGCCGAAAGCTATTTCACTCGATGCTCGCAAAGGGAACGGAGGGGTGTCAATGGCAAATGCGTCCTGGGTTTGCACAATCCAGGAAATCAATTGGACCAATGGGCACATTTCTGTCGACTCTAGGGGGGAGCAGCTAGTAACCGCGTTAGTCGTATGTAGTTTACAATAAAAGACTTACAATTTTACTCTTTGCCTCGCAATCAACGTGCAACTAAGAGGAGCGATTCCGCGAGTACTAATACTCGGGTACCAATGAGCGTTCGAGAAAACGTCGTTCACCAAAGGGCCGGGGCAGCTGCAATGTATCAGGAACGCAGACGCTTTCAGCGAATCCTGCTGCAAGTGCCCCTGTTCATTCGGGGTAGGGATGCGCAGGGAGACCAGTTCATGGAGTTGGCTAAAACATTGGATGTAAGTGGGTTAGGTGCGTTCATCACCAGCCCGCGCTTCTTGAATGTGGGGGACGTCGTAACGCTGACGATCCCCGCTCCCTCTATCACGTCGTCGGCATTGGTTCCTGCCGGGATGCCGCCCATTCAGGCCAGAGTCAGGCGAGAGCACGAGGCCGGAGACGTCTTCCTGGTAGGAGTTGAATTCCTAAAGCCAATCGCTTGATCAGATTTTCTCACCAGATCGGTCGCCCGGACTTGTGGGCACAAATGTGCAAACGCGTTGCACTTTTCATCGTCGCCCGACCGTTTCAACCCAGAGCGACTCCTACAGTCGGTTAATCCGTTAAGTCTCACTGGCTTACCGGAGCATCTTGTTCATTTTTGCCACTTCGATTGGACTGTCCCGTGCTATATATTTGCGTCCCCGCAGGTGCCCTCGATGTCAGGGCAAGCTAGAGAATTACCTGGACAATCCATAGATGCCCCAGCCCGGCGAATCCTTTCAGCCGCAGCCTTCGGCGGAGGACTCTTTCCTCGATCTGTTGGTCGAGACGCTCGAAGGACTTGACGAGTCCGTCAGTGCGCAATTCCTACGGCAATTCTTCCGCACGGTCGCGCAGATCGATCTGACCGAAGCGCAGAGCAGCGAATATTGGCAGCTCATTCTTGAGCGGCGACGTGAACTCTCCAGCAGTCCCGGAAAAAAAATTTCTCTGAAGACCGTGATGGTCGATGTGCTGGCCTCGATGAATCTGTTACGCGTGCCCATCTTGATGGAGTACGACGAACTTAAGAGGCTACGGATCAACGCGGCAACTGACGCGCTCACCGGCCTATACAATCGCCGCCTGTTCGATGAAACCTGCGACAGAGAATTGAACCGCGCCAAGCGATACGGTCATCAGCTCGCGGTGGTGATTCTCGACTTGCACAGGCTGAAAGAAGTGAACGACGTTCACGGGCACTTGCAGGGCGATCGGGTGTTGCAGATCGCTGCTTCCACTCTGCGCAAGACGCTGCGAGCATCCGACTTTTCTTTCCGCATCGGCGGCGACGAATTTGCCGTGCTTTTGCCTCAGACCGATCCTGAACAGGCAACCACGCTGTGCCGCCGCGTGCGCGCGCAGTATGAGTCCGAGCTGCTGCCGCTGAATCTTGGCATCGCTGTGACGCTGGATTTTGGATCGGCCGTTTACCCGCAAGATGGCGAACAGAAAAATGGCCTGTTGAGTGTCGCGGATCAGCGGCTCTACGAATTGAAGCACTCGACGCGTGCACCAGCTCGCGTTGTACCGATGGAAGCACCGGCGGCGCGCGAAGCGGCTGCGCCTGCGCCCGTTCCGCCTCCCGCATCGGCCGCCCAAGCGCCGGAGCCTCAGGTACCACCGGCTCAAGCGGCCCCGCCACCGGCAAGGCCGACTCCTGCGCCTATTCCGCCGCCCCGATCCTACGCCGAGCAAAGAAAATGGGAGCGTGTGTCAATGGCCGGAACCAAAGCCAACGCCGTGCTGACCGACCTGGATCGAATGCAGGCGAAGGTAATCGACTTGAGCTACGGCGGCGTGGCACTGGACCTCGAACGGGCGGAGAATCTGCCCGACCAATTTAACGCAGTGTTGCACGTGCCGATTCTGCCGCCGGTACGCGTGGTGCTGCGAAGAAGCTACATGATGCGCACGGAAAGTGGCCGCATCCGCGTGGGCTGCGCCTTCGTTTCCTAAGAGACCGAAAACCGAATTTGAAATAGTTCCCCCTCTCCAACCTCCGGCTGGATTTCCACAGGCTGAGTGGCGAAATCCGTTACGCGGCGCTAAAATATTGCCTCGTTCCGCCCTCCGGCCAATTGTGAGCTGCGTGAATCTTGCCATTCCATTCAGTCCCGGTGTTGCCGGGAAGAGCATCGGGTTTGATACCTGGATGCAGCGCGTACTGGATCGCACCGAGCTCGTAGCGCCCGATTTCGACGCGGACGAAGTCCACGATCTGCGTGTGGCTCTGCGGCGATGCCGAACCATGGCCGACGCGTTGAGCGAAGTGAATCCCGGCTCGGGCTGGCGGCGGCTCAAAAAGGCCAGCCGGGACCTGTTCCACGTCCTGGGTGAACTCCGCAATTGCCAGGTCGAGCGGGAATGGATCAAGAAGCTGTCTCGGGCTGGCGATCCCATGCGGCGCCGCATGCTGGGACTGGTGGCCCGCGACGAAAAGCAACAACGCGAGCGCGCGGCGCAAGTGCTGAAGACTTTTGAGCGCAAGGCGTGGAAGAAACTGGCGCGTAAGCTGGACGACAAGGCGCAGTTCTTCCCGCTCGGCAGCGTGGTATTTCAGCACTTGGCTCTCGATCGACTGAATCGAGCGCTCGATTTGTACTATCAAGCTCGCCAACGGCGCAGCGGCGTTGCCTGGCATCGCCTGCGGATTGCCCTCAAGCGATTTCGCTACGTGGCTGAAAATTTTCTGCCGCAGCGCTATGACGCGTGGGCACCGGACCTAAAGCGTGCGCAGGATCTGCTTGGCGACGTGCACGACCTCGACGTGCTGCGGGCGAGAATTCGCCGGGAGGCCGGGGCAGTTGATCCCGCGATCGTGGTGAGCTGGCGCGCGAAAATCGATGCCCAACGCAAGGCGCGTCTGGACGAGTTTATTGCGAAGACGTCGGGTCCCGGATCGATGTGGCAGACGTGGCGCGCGGGATTTCCGCGGCATGCGGATATTGCAGACGTTCCCGTCGCACAGCGCCGCACCGCCTGAACGTCGCGCTCAGTCCCCCAGATCGCGCAGCACTTTTGGCGTCAGCACCCATCGCAGCTCCCACGAGCCTTGTGCAGACATTCGCTCGAAACAAGCCACGCCCGCCTTTTTTAGCTCGGTAAAGGGGCCGCGTGCTCCTGCGAGGAGCGCGATTGTGAGATCGAGATGCGGCGCGTGGCCGAAGCACGCCACTTCGTCCGCGCGAAGGTGCGCGATTTCCTTCAACAAACGCGCGGGATTTTCCGCCGGCTTCAGAGCATCACTCAGCCGGATTTTTTCGGGATTAAAGCCCAGCGCTTCGGCGAAAATTTCCGCTGTCTGCGCCGCACGCGCGTAGGGACTGGAAATCCACACGTCGGGTTTGGCGCCGACCACGCGCAATCCCAGCGCGGCCTTCCGCGTCTTCTGCACCCCGTCGGCTGTCAGCGGGCGCTGTGCCTCGGGCGGGCTCTTCGGATCGCTGCGATCGACCGCAATTCCATGACGGACCAGATAGAGGATCATCGCTTACGCCACCTTGGCCGTCCGCTGCGCGCGACGAAATTCGGCCTTGAAATGGAATTCGCGCTCGAAGAGATCGGATTTTCGCTCCAGCCCCGCGAGATCAAGCCGGGTGCCATCCGCAGCGCGAATCGAGAAGATCGCGCGGCGCCCGGCAATATGCACGTTGACGCCCGCAATTTCCTGCGCGTGGTCTGATTCGAGTTTCTCGGCGATGCGCAACAGCGACGTGAGCAGCCGCACCTGCCGGCGCCGAGGGCCGTCGAGCGAAGCGTATGGCGCATGTTGTAGCTCGGGCTCCGACTTACAGTTGTGGTAACGCACCAACGCCGCCACCATGTTGCGCCGCCAGCCGCGCAGGCCGGGAACTTCTCCGTTGCGAATCAGATATTCGCCGTGACGGTGATGCGATTTGCGGCTCACGAAATGTCCGACGTCGTGCAGCAACGCGGCCGCCTCGAGCACCAGCCGCTGATCGCGCCCCATCTCGTGCAGCGGGCGCAACTGATCGAAGAGCGACAGCGCCAATCGCGCCACTTGGTCCGCGTGTGGCGCGTCGTAGGTCAATCGCCGGCCAAACCAACGTGCGCCAGCCAGGAATTCGGCCGCGCGGCCCTCTTCTTCCTCAGAGGGGGCCACGCCTGAATATTGCTCTGCTACCAGGTCGCGCAGCAACCCCTCGCGCACGCCCACGCCGGGTACGAGCATCGAGCGTAGGTCGAGCCACTTCGCCAGCGTGGTCAAAATGATGGCGGCGATGCCCAACACTTCCGCGCGATCTTTGCGCAGGTGAAACACTCTCATGCGTCCCGGCACATCAAGTCCGAGCAACCGCCAGGTCTGGTCCCGCAGCAGCCGGACATTGATGGTCGGGATTCTCGCCGTCATTGGGCCCGCTGCCAACCTCACCAACGCCTCGGCATTTCCGCCGCAGGCCACGGCGATCGCGCGGGAAAACTTGGGCGGTGATGGCAGCGAGCTGCGTAGCAGCGACAGCACGTGATGCCGCAAGCGTCGCGCCTGGTCTTCGTCGATTGCACCATGAATCGAGTACGTTTCCATTAGCCGGATGGTCCCCAGCGGCAACGCCACGCGCTGTCTCAATACGCCTCGCTCGAAAAAATTCAGTTCCAGGCTGCCGCCGCCCAAGTCGAAGATCAGGCGCGGCTGCACGCGGTTGTTGAGCGCCGCATGCACGGCCGAGCACACCAACCGCGCTTCTTCTTCGCTGCTGATTACGTCCACCTGAATCCCCGCCTTGCGCCGAATGCGGTCCATCAGGCGTCGGTAGTTGCGCACCTCGCGGGCGGCCGCTGTGGCCACCGCGCGATAGGCCGTCACGTGGTAATGGTCCATGCGGTCGCGGAAATGGCGGAAGGTGCGCGCGGCCCGCGCAATCGTATCGTCGTCGAGCATGCGGCGCGTGAAGGCGTTGTGGCCCAGGCGGACGGAGGCGCGCTCAGTTTCGAGGATTTCGATATGTTGGGGAGAAGTAGCCCGCGCGATCGCCAATCGGATCGCGTTCGAGCCTGCGTCGATTGCTGCCAGTTGGACCGGTGCGGCCACTCTTAGCGCCAGAGATGCGCGAGCGCGTGCGAAGGCTTGTAATGCGTGCTCTGGATCCCGAGATGCGAAGCGATCCGCTTCCGCAGCTTCCCATTCACCTCGGCGACGCTTTGTTCGCCATCCAGTTCGAGGAAGCCGTGCCGCTTGGAAAGATACTCAAATTCACGCTTGATCATCGACTGATAGCGGATGAACGATTGGAACAGGTCGTTCGAAAGCGACATATCGCGGCCCGACTCCCAATAGCTGATCGTCTGCGACTTCTTGAATTCCCGGTCAAACGCCACTTCCGGCCGCACGTCCAACCAGAACGTCAGGTCCGGCCGCAGCGCGATTTCGTAGATTCCGTGCAAGTAATCGCGCCCGATGCCTCGTACCGCTGCGCGCGCGATCAAGGTGAAGATATAGCGGTCCGCGAGAACAATCAACCCCGAACGCAGAGCCGGCAGAATACGCCGCTCGAGTTGATCGAAGAAATCCGTCCCGTACATCAGCGCCAGCGTCATCCGCGTCACGGCATTTTCCGCCAGCAGCGCATCGATGTCTTCGCCCACTAGAAACGATCGGCGCAGCCCCATGGTCTGCACCGCGAAGCCTTCGCCCTCCAGCCATTCCGTCAGCAGCGAGATCTGCGTCGACCGCCCCGAGCCGTCCGTTCCCTCCACGACAATCAGGCTTCCGCTCAGTTCTTCTGTGTTGACACCCGGCATCGGGATTCCATAGAAACGCGTCGAGCCGTTGGAGTGGCCGTTCTTGCTTTTTTTCGACCGCTTGGCGGGATGGCCGTTCGCGGGGATAGCGGGCGTGGATGGAGTTCGGGCGGGCGTCATTTTTTCTTCGGCGCGAACTGCTTCAAGTCCACTCGTTCGGTAAGCAGTTGGCGCATCTGTTTCTGCAGTTTGTTTACGCGCACCGTGCCGTCCATCAGCACGAAATTGTCGGTTTCGACCATTTGGTCGTAGTTATTCAGGATGCGCTCCTGAAAAATCCGGAAGCTTTCGGAACGATCGAGCGAAATCCCCAGGTCCATTCCCGCCTCGTAATATTTCAATTTCGGCCGCCCGGCCACGATGCGGGTCACAGCCACTTCCAGCGGCGCGCGAAAATAAAATGTGATGTCCGGGACGGGAGCGAAGCTATAGAGATTGCGCAGCCAACGCGGCGCGCACCCGCGCGCGGCGTCGCGAGCAAACGCCGTGTAGACGTAACGATCCGCCAGCACCAAGTAGCCGCCGTGCAATAATGGCAGGATTTGTCGTTCGCACCGGTCGGCGAAATCCGCCGCATGCAGCATCGAAAAAGTCGTCGGCGTCAGCAGGCGGCGCTGTTTACCCCGCCGAGTCGCTGATTTCACCAACGGCGAGGAATTCCACTCCGTGAAGTGAATACGATATCCGCCGATTTCGAGCCAGCGCTTCAGGAGATAAAGCTGGGTGCTCTTGCCCGATCCGTCGATTCCCTCAACCACCACCAGCGCACCGGGATACGCGCGCTTCGGAGCGGCGACCTTTTCAGGTACCACCTGCGGGGCAACTGGAATGTTCTGCGTAGCGGTAGCCATGCGGGGACACCAAAGCTGCCTGCTCATCATACTTCGGAACAGTTGAACGCAGCATGAAAAAAGCGTTAACGCGCATGTCGCGCAGTTTCAGCTACTTGCGCGATAGCAGGAGGTGCCGCGCGGACTGAAAATTCTTCCGAAAGAGAGCGTGAATTTGCGAATCCCATCGTCGCTCAGGGCTTAGCGGGCGTCCCATGATGAGGTGATGTCTTCCCATTCCTCCTCAAGGCCGAGGAGGCCATCACCGGGCAAGGTCATTCTGCGTTGCCGCGCTTGCCTGCTTGTGTGTCTGATGTTACCTTGCCCCGCTACATGAACGAGACTAATCAGATCATGAGCGAACGGGGGAGTCCGAGCGGGGGCAGCAAGCCCTGGAGTTCGACCGCGCCGATTGGTGAATTCCGTCCATATGTGGAGGCAGGAGAAAGCCTGCGCGAATTCAGCTTTCGGGCCATCGTGTTGGGAGCGCTGTTCGGAATCCTTTTCGGGGCGGTGTCGGTGTATGTGGGCCTGCGCGCCGGCTTGACCGTCTCCGCGTCAATTCCTATCGCGGTGCTGGCGATCAGCATTTTGCGGGCGTTCGGCCGGTCGTCAATTCTGGAAAATAACATCGTACAGACGACCGGGTCGGCGGGAGAGTCCGTGGCGGCCGGCGTGATCTTCACGATTCCGGCACTGATTTTTCTGGGCTTTTCGCTGAACACTGAATACTGGCGCATCTTCTTTCTGGCGCTGCTGGGCGGATGCCTGGGCGTGCTGTTCATGATTCCGCTGCGGCGCCAATTGATCGTGAAGGAGCACGGCAACCTCACATTTCCCGAAGGAACGGCGTGCGCTGACGTGCTGGTGGCAGGCGAGCGCGGCGGATCGTTTGCGGGGCGCGTGTTCTGGGGATTAGGGCTGGGGGGCGTCTACACATTTTGCATGAACACACTGGGCATGTGGCCGGGGCAGCCGGACTACCAGCCGAAGTGGCTGCCCGGCGCATCGTTTCGCGCGACGATCACGTCCGAATACCTCGGAGTGGGGTACATCATCGGGCCGCGCGTGGCGGGCACTCTCTTTGCGGGGGGCGTGATTTCGTGGCTTGTGCTGATGCCCGCGATTCGATTTTTTGGATCGCTCGCGCCCAACGCCGCGCTTTATCCAAGCACGATTCCCATTCCGCTGATGTCTCCCGACGACCTGTGGGGCACCTACATCAAGCCGATCGGAGCAGGCGCGGTGGCCGCGTCCGGATTGATCACGCTAATCAAAACGATGCCAACGATTATCTCGGCGCTAACGGCTGGATTGAAGGACGTCCGCGCGAAACAGCAAGCGCTCTCGGACGCCAGCCGAACGGAGCGCGATATGTCGATGCGCGTGGTGATCATCGGCTCGGCGGTGATCATCGCGATGATGTGGGCGCTGCTGAAATTCAAGCCGATTCCGGGCGCGCAGACAGGGCCGCTGTCGAATCTGATTGCCGCGATCTTCGTGGTCGTTTTTGGGTTTCTGTTCGTCACGGTTGCGTCGCGCATCAGCGGCTTGATCGGCAATTCGTCGAATCCAGTCAGCGGAATGACCATCGCGACTCTTATGGCAACGTGCGCAATGTTCCTGGTGATGCACTGGACGGCGAACTCCTACGCCGTGCTCGCGCTGACGATCGGCGGAGTGGTCTGCATCGCGTCGGCTATTGCGGGAGCCACATCGCAGGATTTGAAGACGGGCCATCTGGTCGGGGCGACCCCTTACTGGCAGCAGGTGAGCCTGGTGATCGGCGTAGCGGTGTCCGCGCTGGCCGTGGGCGGCACGTTAATCCTGATGAACTACGGACTTGCGCAGTACAAGCCGGTTCGGCTCGCGCTCGACATCAACAATTTGCCCAGCGGCGCGGAGCGGCAAACGGACCATTATCCGTACGAGGGCAAAGACTACGTATTAGTGAACGCAATCGGCGCGACGCAGATTCCCGACGGAAAGTACCTCTACGATCGGAGTACGCACGAAATCGAGGTGCAATGGGTGCAGGGCATCGGCAGCGACCGGGCTGCTGCGCCTCAGGCGCGCCTGATGGCCACGGTGATCAGCGGGATTTTGAATCAGCGCTTGCCGTGGCGCCTCGTTTTCGTGGGGGTGTTTTTGGTGATCGCCGTCGAGCTGCTGGGCATTCGCTCGCTTCCGTTTGCCGTGGGCAGCTACCTTTCCATTGGCACCACGCTGGCAATGTTTGCCGGAGGTGTGGTGCGATGGCTGGCCGAGCAAGGAATGGAGAAAAAGAGTGAGGCCGAAAGCGAAGTGAGTCCTGGCTCCCTCTATGCCAGCGGATTGATCGCCGCCGGCGGCGTGTTTGGCTTGTTGGCGATCGTTATCAACTTACTGCAAGATCCCGAGCTAAGCCGACACGTGCCGCACTGGCTAGTGCGCGTGCTTGGCATTCCGTGGCGCGAAGATCTCTTCACGGGATGGGTGGAAAGGCACATGCCAAATCTGCATCAGGCGCAATGGTTTGGCGTGGTGCTGTTCACTGCGCTCGCGGCGTCGCTTTTTATTTCCGCGCGCAAGCG
>JASHRI010000366.1 GCA_030037435.1 Candidatus Acidiferrales bacterium
AGCGCGCCGCGAGCGGTAGCCGTGAGCTTGCGCCATTCGGAGCCGTAGAATGCCGATTTCGCAGCCGCAACCGCGCGGTCCACATCTTCCTTCGCTCCGCGCGGGACCAGCGCCCATGCCGAACCGGTGAACGGATTCACCGTCTCGAACCAGCTTCCCGTGGAAGGGTCCGTCCACTTTCCACCGATCAACATTTGATGCTTCTTCACTAGATCATCTCTCCATGGCCGCGATTGCAGCGCTACAATTATTTCGATTTAAGCGCGTTTTGCTTCTGTTCGGCGAACACTTCGCGCGCGATTCGAAACGAATCGACGGCTGCCGGCACTCCGCAGTAAATCGCCACCTGCAGCAAGACTTCGCGAATCTCGACGGGCGTCACGCCGTTGACCAGCGCGCCTTTGATGTGAGCTTTGAGCTCGTGGGGCCGGTTCAGGGCGCTAATCATCGCCAAATTGAGCATGCTGCGCGTTTTACGCGGCAGCTCTTCGCGCCCCCAAATGGCGCCCCAGCAATATTCAGTCACTAGTTCCTGCAGCGGCAGATTGAATTCATCCGCCGTCTGGAATGCCTGATCGACGAAATCTTTGCCGAGTACCGAGCTGCGAATTTCCCGCCCGCGTTCAAACGTCTTCTTGTCCATATTGTTCAACCTTTCTTAGATTTTAAAATTTGGAGAATTGCAAATTCAAACTGGCCAATCACAGTAACGGTGCGAAGCGCGCAGAGCAATCACTTTTGGCCCACGGAAACTCCAGCCCACTTTTCCACGGTCCGGGTCATCGTGGTCATGTCTGCATCCAAACCCTCGCTGGCCGTCGATATCGACAAAAGCTGTCGGACGGCGCTGCCCACCACCATCGGAACGCCCAGCGCGTCGGCTTCGGCCATGCACAGGCGGATGTCCTTATTCAGCAGTCCGATTCCAAATCCGTAGCTGAATGAGCGCGAGATCACGTGCTGCTTGATTTTGTCCTGCGTGGCGCTGTTGCGCGCCGTGCCCGCGTTGAATACATCGATGATCAACGATGGATCGAGTCCCGCTTTCACGCCCATTACTACGGCTTCCGATGTGATCGCCATCGCTGATGCCGACAGCAGGTTATTGAGGAGCTTCATTGTCTGCCCTTGCCCGGGTTCGGTGCCCACGACAAAGATTTTACCGAGCACTTCGAGCACAGGTTTCACGGTCGGAACTATTTTCTCGGGGCACGAAAGCATCACCGCCAGAGTTCCCTTCTCCGCACCCGTGATGCCGCCGCTTACGGGCGCGTCCACGGCCGTGATTCCTTTTGCCGCTAGTCCTGCAGCCACTTGCTTCTCTACGGTCGCGCCGGTAGTCGAAACGTCGATGAAAATCTTTACGCGGCTTCCTTCTACGATTCCTTTCGGTCCCAAGGCCACGCTTTGAACGATCGGCGGCGTTGGCACGCTGGCGAGCACGATCTCCGCCGCTGATGCCACTGCGGCGGGTGAATCGGCGCGCGCGGCTCCGATTCCAACTATTGCCTCCACGGCAGGTTCGCTCGTGTCATATACGGTCACATGGTATCCGGCTTGGATCAGCCGTCGCGCCATGCGCGCTCCCATTTTTCCAACTCCGACAAAGCCGATGTTCTGCTGCGCCATTGCTCCCCCTCGAAATTATTGCGACGCCGCATTATGCCTTACCATCACGCCGCTAACAAATTGACGCCGGGCTTGCCGATGCGTCATTCTATGTCTTCCCATCGCATTACGCAGGAAGGCGGGCACGGCGTGCAGATCGAGCCATTTGAGATTTTTGCGATTCGCTATGCGCACCTGGGTAACCGGCATCCCGGTGAGAATTTCATTACCTCGGATCCGCACGAATTTGCCTCAGATCTCGACTACTTCGTCTGGGTCCTGCGTCGCAGCGACCGCACCTTCGTAGTAGACACCGGATTCACCAAGGAAGAAGCCGCGAAGCGGCGTCGCGAATGGATTCGCTGCCCGGCTGAGTCGCTTCGCTTGCTCGATTTGGACGCCGCCGCGGTCACCGACGTGATCCTCACGCATCTGCATTACGACCACGCAGGCAATCTCGACCGTTTCCCCCGCGCGCGTTTTCATCTGCAGGACCGAGAAATCGCCTACGCAACTGGCCGGTCAATGTGCCACCACGAATTGCGAGCCGCCTTCACACTCGAGAGCACGCTCGAAATGGTGCGGCTGATCTATGCGGAGCGCGCAATCTTTCACGATGCCGACGCCGAGGTCGCGCCTGGATTGACCTTGCATCGCGTAGGGGGCCATTCGGCCGGCCTGCAAATCGCGCGCGTCTGGACGCGCCGCGGCTGGGTGGTTGTCGCTTCGGACGCCTCGCATCTATACGCGAATTTCGAGCGGCGGCGCCCGTTTCCCGTCGTCTACAACGTCGCGGAAATGCTGGAGGGCTTCGATCTTTTGTATAAGCTGGCCGATTCCCGGGACCACATTGTGCCGGGTCACGATCCGCTGGTAATGACGTATTATCCGGCACCCAAGCCGGAGCTTGAAGGAATCGTGGTCCGGCTGGACGTGTCTCCTTGCCGACGGAAATAAGCAGCTTCTTGACAGCACGAGCCGCAGGCTGTATCTAGTGGCCCATGAAAACACGCCATTTGCTTCTCGCTGCAGTTGCGATTCTATTCTCCTGCGGGCCGGCGATTGCCCAGGAACCCGTCGCCGCCTCCGACAACCCGGAAGCCCTCTTCCACGACAAAAATCCCAAGCTCGATGCCGAAAAACAGGTCGCGTTCCACATCGAGCGCGATCTGCTCGAAGCGAATCACTGGGACGAAGCTAACAAGTGGATTACCGATCGCTACATTCAACACAATCCCCTGGTGCAATCGGGCCTTGCGCCGGTCGTCAAGTATTTCGAATCGATGCGCAAGCCTTCGCCGATTCCCGAGCACATGAAGACTCCCGTGGTAGCGGTGTTGGCTGACGGCGATCTGGTGATCGTGGTCACCAGGCGCGAGATGACCGATCCGCGCGATCCTTCGAAGAAGTACACCACGTCCTGGTTTGACATGTGGCGCATCAAGGGCGGTAAGGCTGACGAGCATTGGGACGCCGCCACTATTCCGCCGCCCAGGCCCCATTAACTCAAATTTCGCATCTGTTTTTCTTCTGCGGAGACGCCGAGGCACCGGTTTCGCCGAGGGCCAACGCGACACTGTTGCCGCGCAGAATTTCGCTTGCGACTTGATCCGGAATCCTCCGAATTCGGGCTCTACATAGGAGACTTTATGGAATCGAAGGGAATTCTTACGATTGCGGTGGGGCTGCTTGCGGCCGCCGTGGCGTTCGCACAGAGCGAAGCGCCGAAGTTGCCGCCGGCTCCAGCCAACGCACCGGCTCCGTCGCTGCAGGCCAATGCCGACCCCGGTTACGACGCCGCACTCGCGGCGTGCAAAAATCCTCCGCGAAAGATGCCTCCAATCCATTGGCCGGCTTCGGGTCCACCGCCGAGGGACTACACCGTCAGGGAAATTCCCGGGGTCATCGCCGCTGGCCAGCATTGGAAATTTCTCTGGCAAGAAGCCGGGAATAACGGCGACGGGATCGTCGGCACCTTCGACGGCGGGTTGCTGATCGCGCAGAACGACAACAGCGATGTCGTCAAGCTCGACCGAAACGGCAAGGCCTCTGTGGTTTTCAGGGACACGCACACCGGAGGCGCGCTTTCGATGAATTCGAAAGGCGCGCTGTTTATCGACGAGCGAGGATTGAATCCTGCGATTTGGGAGCTTTCGCCGCGTCACAAACTGTTGGCTGACAAGATCAACGGCGAAACCTTGGATTGCATTGGTGGCGTGTTGAACGATCTGGTGGCCGACAGCAAGGGCGGCGCGTACTTCACGATGGGCGGTCTTTACTATGCGAGCCCCAAGGGCGTCATCACAAAGTACGGCGAGAGCCTCAGCACCAACGGCATCATGCTCAGTCCCGACGAGAAAAAGCTCTACGTGACCAACCGGGGCTCCGTGGTGGTGTTTGACGTCCAGCCCGACGGAGCCCTGACGAACCAGCGGGATTTCGCCGCTCTTCAAAAGGGCACGTTTGGCGATGGCAGCGCCACCGATGCCGATGGCCGGCTTTACGTCAGCACCAATCCCGGCGTCCAGGTAATCAGCCCGGAGGGCAAGTGGCTCGGCTTGATTCCCACGCCGCGCGACATCATCAGCATTTCGTTCGGCGGCCCTGGCAGGAAGACGCTTTTCGTGCTGGCTCGAGGCGCGGAAGACGCGGACGGCAAGCAAATCGCGAACGCCGCGCAGGTCTACTCGATCCCCATGGTGGCGCAAGGCTACAAGGGCCGAGCCAAGTAACAGGGCCATCGATCGCGGACCATTCGACTGATCTGCGGCAGAGCGGCTGCGACCGCTCTGCCGCGCGCTCCCACCAAGGAATTCAATTTTCGAAAAGAATCGCCAGAGCACTTCGTCCGCTATTCGCCTTGGCCCCTGGGTGGAGTTTCGATTAGAACGAGTCGCCGATGAGTGTTTTCTATGAGATGCGAGCGATTCTATTCGATAGTGAGTTTCGGTTAGGAGCGGCTGGATGTGCGGCTTTTGAGTTAGAGCTAACCCGTCACTCGCCATCCCGCATCTCCTGTCCCTACTCGCCCAGCGTATCGACACACCAGCCGTGTGCGCCGCTGCACGCGTTCCAATCAAGTTGGTCGCGCCCAGCAGCTTCAGCGCGAACAACAAAAACAACCCACGTTAGCATGACGGTAAACGGTGTCAAGAGAAAACAGAGGGCTATCCTGCTTCGCTCAGCACCACTTATTTGACCGGACCAACCAGCGCCGCGTGAACTGAACATGCAAGCAGATGAACCTCCCTTTCGAAGGCCAGCAGACACGTCGATGTCCTAAGTGCTCGATGAGGATAGCCGGAGAAGGGATAACACCCCGCCAAGCTGAGACGATAGGTGTCGACTCCTGGCGGACATTGGCGGGTAGGCCAAACGCGACGAATACGGGTGCTTGCGCTTCTGGGTTCGTCCTCTATGATGGAATGGGCGAGTGGACGACTGTGGAGCGGTGGACTGAGCGACCCATGGGATGAATAAGCTTTCGCATTACGACAAGGCGGGCCGGGCGCGGATGGTGGACGTGACGGCTAAGCCAGCGACGTCGCGGACGGCCGTGGCGCACTCGTTTGTGCGGATGCAACGGGCGACGGTAGAGAGCGTTCGGCAGTTGAAATCGCCCAAGGGCGATCCGCTGGAAATCGCGAGAATCGCCGGGATCACGGCCGCGAAGCGAACTTCGGAGCTGATTCCGCTTTGTCACCCCCTGGC
>JASHRI010000367.1 GCA_030037435.1 Candidatus Acidiferrales bacterium
AGATCGGGTTGGGCGCGCTGGCGGCGAGCGACTTTGGCGTCGCAGATTGTTTTTTGCCAGGCGCTGCGGTTGGGCCACTTTAGCGACTTCGCGCGAGCGTTGAATGCGCGCAACGTCTCGCGCGGATCGGCGACGATGGGAACTGCGACCTGGCGCAGACGACCGATTTCCTTGGAATCGATTTCGACGTGAATGATCTTCGACGCGAGTGGCACGACGAGATCGCTCATGCCGAGGGTGAAGAGGCCGAAACGGACGCCGAGCGCGAGTATCACGTCGGGGCGTTCGCCAGGCTTCGATAGATCGGCCATTTTGTGAAACGTGCCGCCGTAGAGAGGATGGCTGCTTGGCAGCAAACCGTGCGCCTGAAAATCGGAGAAGACAGGAATGCCCGTGGTTTCGGCGAAAGTGCGCAGCTCGTTTTCCGCGCCGGACATATACGCGCCCACGCCGGCCATGATCACGGGACGTTCGGCTGCGGCAAGCATTCGAAGGGCTTCTTCGACGGAGCGGTCATTCGGCAACGGACGCGTCTCGACGAGAATGTTTTCTGGAATTGGCGCGGCAGCTTCGTCGACCTGCGCACCGAGCACGTCCATCGGCAGATCGAGCAACACGGGACCGGGAACGCCGGACGTGGCGACGCGTACGGCTTGTGCGACGAGGCGCGGAATTGTCTGCGCAACGGTGATGCGATGCGCCCACTTGGTGATTGGCGTGGCGACCGCGAGTTGGTCGAGGCCCGACTGCAGGGTGTTAGTCTCGGCATCGCTGAGTCCGCTTGAGCCGCTCAGATAAAGGACCGGCGTGCGATCGAGGTAAGCGTTGGCGATGGAGGTGATGATGTTGGTGAATCCGGGGCCGGCGGTAGCCATCGCGACACCGAGGCTGCGGGACGAGCGAGCGTAACCTTCAGCAGCGTGGCCGGCGGCGACTTCATGGCGCGTGTCGGTGATCGGAATGCGATGGTCGAGGCAGGACTGAAAGATAGTCTCGAGGTGCGCGCCGTGAAGGCCGAAGATATTCGTGACATTGGCGCGCATCAACGTTCTTACAAGCAACTCTCCACCGCTGACCATGGCCATGTGGACACTCCTCGATTGCGAAAGCTAGTGTTTTGGCGCGACGAAGCCTTCGGGGGGCTTCGACCCCTCGCCGAAGAAGAACTGCTCCATCTGCTCTTCCATGATTTTCTGCGAGCGGGGATCGAGCGGATTGAGGCGGAACTCGTTTAAGAGCATCTTTGAGTGGTCGACCCACATTCTCCAGGCTTCTTTCGAGACATTTTCGTAGATGCGCTGGCCGAGTTCGCCCTTCCAAGGGGCGCGGTCAAGACCGGGCAGCTCCTTGTGGAGTTTCACGCATTTCACCATACGAACTTGCTGAGGCTCGGACATGTCGTTCTCCCGGGTGAAATTTTCGCCGCGATTCAAGGAGAATGCAAGCGCGGGGCGGGACCAAGTAGTGGGTCAGTTTGAATTTTGACCCCTTGTGTCACGATCAAGAAAATTCAAACTGCCCCACTACCTGGCCTGGAAGGATGCAAGAACCTCAGGGGTTAAGACCCCCGTTTGGCCTCTTCTCGGCACGGCTGAAGCCGTGCCCTGACGAACTACTTTTAGAACTTGCGGCTAGCGATTTTGGCTGACGTCCGCTCCATGACGACTCTTGCCTTCCTCAGTGCGGCGCCACGCGTAGTAGCCGTCGAGCGCTTTGAGCTTGTCGAGGTTGGGCACGGGGATGGCTTTCGACGGATCGTCGATGTTCATCACCTGCGCCTCGCGATTGGTGAAGGCGGGCCAATGCGGCAGGCCTCCGCCATTCGGATCGAAGTGCTTGGCGAAATTGGTCCAATACGTGGAAACCTGCTCGGAGACGGCTTTGTCATCGGCACTTGGCTGCATGGCGTGGCTGAAATTGCCGAAGACATAGGAAATCTCGGCGGCGTGGGCCGCGCCCCAATCCCTGAATTGAGGCATGTTGGGGTAGGGCGGGCGATGGCTGAAGTAGTAGACGAAGACTTTGCCCCTGCCAGTGCGGGATTGGAGGCGAGCCCAGGTCCAAGTGCCCCAAGCGAACGTCGAATCGCGGGCGAGGTCGCGGGCCGAACGCAAGGCCTGCGCATCGGAACCGCTCGGATAGGCGGCGAGAATTTTGTCGGCATACGCGCCGTAGCCGGATTTCACGCTCTTGACGTATGCGTCTGGAGTCGTCGTGGCGACGAATAGCGCACCCTCGTCGGAATTGGTGCCGATCAGGATTGGCGTGTCGTTGTAGCGGCCTTCCTCGTAAAGCTTGTATTGATCGCCGAGCAGGACGTAGCCATCAAAATTCGGCCACCATCCAGCCAGACCCTGGCCCGATGCTTTCTGGATTTCGTCGGCGGGCATCTTGCGCGCGTCGGCAATCGAATCGGCATGGCTCTTCGCTAGAAAGGCTTTGCCGTTGCGCTCCGCGACGGAAAGCGGAGGAACATTTTCGCCGCCTTCGCTATCGAGACGAGCCGGCGCGAACGAGCCACCGCTTTCGGAGATCGCGCCTTGGAAGAGTCCCTTGGCGAGCGGGGAGGCAGCGAGCATGCTGACGGCGATTCCGCCAGCGGATTCGCCGAAGATCGTGACGCGATTCGGATCGCCGCCAAATGCGGCGATGTTGCGCTTCACCCAACGCAACCCGGCGATTTGATCCATCAGGCCCCAGTTGCCGGAGTGGCCGTGATTTTCCGCGCTCAATTCGGGTGTTGCCAGGAAACCTAGAGGGCCGAGTCGATAGGCGACGCTGACAAGTACGACGCCTTTCTTAGCGAGGTTCATGCCGTCGTATTGAACGAGGGTTGTCGAGCCGATGGTAAAGCCGCCGCCGTAGATCCAGACCATAACGGCGAGATGGTCGCTCGCGGATTTCGCGGGAGTCCAAACATTGAGGTAGAGGCAATCCTCGTTGGTGGTCACTGCGTCCAATCCGAGGGCTGGATTGACGATTTGATTTTGCATACAAGCCGGCGCGAATTTGTCAGCTTGGCGGACGCCCTTCCACGGGACGGCAGACTGTGGCGCGCGCCATCGCAAATTGCCAAGAGGCGGCGCGGCAAATGGGATGCCTTTGTAAACCGTGATGCCGTCGTGGGTGGTGCCTTGCACCAGGCCCGATTGCGTGCGAACGGGCGCGGGCGTTTGCGCGAGCGCGATGGTTGCGAGGGCAAGCGCAGAAATAAGCGTCGAAAGTCCTTTTACATGTTTCATATGACTCCTCCGGTTGGAAACTCGCCGCGACGCCGCCCATAGGATCGCCACGAGGGTCCTGCCTGAATCGCTCTGGATTTGTAGCTGTCCACCCCGGACGGCGGGAATTTTAGCGCGCTTTCATTTCAGCGGCGATGCAATTTACTTTTTCGGGACAACCAGCTCGGGCGGGCGCTTGCGCGGAGTACGCTGGCCGCGACCGGGAAAGCGGCGCAGCACTTCCCCGTCCCAAAGCCGGATGATGCGCTGCTCGAAGAGCCAGCGGCCATTGAGCTTGGCGAGCTGGTCGTCGTAATAGCCGGTGAAGCGCAGCACGTAGGGCGGCTCGCCGCGGCATTCCGTTACGAAGACAAATGAACGAGCAGAGCAGCGTGAGTTGTCGCCTTCGACGAGCAACTGGCTCACGTGGTGCTGGCGGCCGGGAAAATTCGGCACGTTGCGGAAATGTTCGCCGAGCCGCCGGATTCCCTCCGCACCTTCCCAGCGATCGGGTTCCTCGAATACTTCCTCGATGACGACTGCAGTGGGAGTGAAGCAGGCGACCAACGCATCCACGTCGCCTGTATCCAGAGCCCAGGCGTAGCGAGCGAACAAATCATTGATGGCGATGCGATCTTCGACGGTGAGTGCGCCGGCCATTAGGAGCTTCTGGTCAGTAGCCGACGGTAAATCGCTCGTGGTGATGCTGGGGATGTTCGACTTCGTCGATCATGGCGACCGCGTAATCCTGGAGCGAAA
>JASHRI010000368.1 GCA_030037435.1 Candidatus Acidiferrales bacterium
TATGTGCCCTTCCTTCATCGATGGATCAGTCAGCGTATAAACCGGCCCTTTTTCAACCCATCGCACCCAGGACGGAGGATTAACGCCCCAGCGCGGCAGAATCGTCCCGCCAAAGATCGAGTAATTTGGCTGAGTATCCGCAGCGTTCCGCAATTCGATCAGCCAGTCGGGACGGGGGAAAATATCGTCGTCCGTGAGTATCGTCAGGTCCCCCTCCACGAGATCGAGTCCGGCATTCAGGGCGGCATTCTTTCCAACGATAGGTTCGGACACTATACACAAGGGTAAACGACTTGCGAACGAGGCAAGCACTGCAGCCGTTTGGTCTGTGCTGCCGTTATCCACTACGATCAACTTCCAGCCGGACGAAGGCGGGTAGAGACGACAGAATGCCTGCAGGGTCCCTTGTATAATCTGGGCTCGGTTTCTTGTCGCTAACAAGACCGTTAGCATGTTCTGCCCTCAACGTCTAATAACCGGTCGTGGCTGTAGAAATTCATCGTTGTCCCTCTGCGCGCACGCGCGGACAGGCTCAATCCCGCCCAGCGTGATGACCAGAACTCCGCAGACGACCCCCCAAAAGCACCTGTTTCGCCTCCAGTCACGGCACTGATCCCTGCAGTGCGAATCCCGCTTTTGTCCTACATTGATGCGGGCATTAAGAAGCTACACAGCTGTTAAGCGCTTCAGGTACTGCGGTGGCGGGCGCAGTTTTAGTACTACTAGAACATGGTGGTGTCAAGTGAAAACCGAGGCGGGGCCGACCTAGCGACGTGTCTGCGCGGTTACGCCCGAGAGCGCAGCGCTTGTTCCTGCGAAGAAACCGACCCGAACGTGAGAATCACTGCTACGAGCACCGCGCCGGTTGCGATGGTGTTGGCAAGTCGCCCTCTCTGAATCCACCTGTGCCTGGGATTCGGCTTTCCAGTAATGAAATGCCAGAGCTTCGGTAGCTTCTGCAGTTGCAGACCCGGCCCGCATGCTGGATAATCCCAGCTTCCGAGGCACCCTCGCGGTCGCACTAACATGGCCATCTGCCCAAAATGTAACACGGCGAATAGCGATTTCGCCGTAACGTGCTCTCGATGCAACGCACCACTGCCCATCGAGGATGTGGCAACCATGCAAATGACGGACCCTACCGTCATTACACCCGGAAGTGATTTCGGTCCGCGCTATCACATCGAAGCTCTCCTGGGCCAAGGCGGCATGGGTCGCGTGTATAAGGCCCACGACAAGGAGCTGGACCGCACCGTTGCGATTAAAGTGGTCCGCCCAGGCGCGATGGAAGAGACGGATGCCCTCGGCCGTTTCAAGCAGGAACTAGTGCTCGCCAGCAAGATCTCACACAAGAACATCCTTCGGATTCACGACCTGGGTGAGGTCCACGGTATGAAGTTCATTACCATGGCGTATGTCGAAGGCCAAGACCTGTACCAGATCATGAAGGACAATCCGAGAATGCCCCTTGAGCGAGTCCTGAAATTTGCAACGCAGCTGGCTGGGGCGCTGGCGAGTGCGCATACCGAGAACGTCGTCCATCGCGATTTAAAACCGCAAAATATCCTGGTCGACAAAAGCGATCAAATCTACGTATCCGATTTTGGCCTGGCGAAATCCTTCGCAGAGGGCGCCATCGGCATGACGCAGACGGGAGCTTTTCTGGGTACCCCCCGCTACATGTCTCCCGAGCAGGTGGAGGGCAAGCCGACCGACGGGCGCTCCGATTTGTACGCATACGGTCTGATCCTCTACGAAATGGTGACAGGTGACGTCCCTTTTACTGGAGACTCGGCACTCAAGGTGATGTATCAGCGGATTCAGGAGCGGCCCAAGAACCCGCGTTCAATCAATCCTGAGGTCCCGAATTGGTTGGACCGAGTCATTATGCGCTGCCTCGAGAAAGATCCGAATGACCGTTACCAGAATGCGTATGACATCCTGGCGGATCTGCAAGGCGCACAGGCCACAGGGAGCGTCTCACGCAGTCGGATTTCGTCGCGCGGTGGCGCCAGCATACAAATTCAGATTCCTCAGTTCGCAAGCCGCCGCTGGATCTGGATCGTCTGCGGCGTAGTCGCTTTGTTGGTTCTAGCACTCGCCATTCCGCAGGTACGTCACATCGTTCTCGGCTGGAGGGGGCAAGGAAATGCAGCGAGTGTTTCCGGCGTTCCTCGCCTTTCAAGTTTCGGAGCGAAAGGCACCTCGATTGTTCCCGGGGTTCCTCCCGTTTCAAACGGTCGATTCGTCGCCGTTCTGCCTCTACAAATCCTAGGGGACTCGTCGCAGCTTGATTACGTGGCGAAGGGCGTCGAGGAGGCGCTTTCGACAAAGCTGTTCCAGTTAAAAGACGTCCGGGTCACTTCCAATGAAGCCACCGACCAAGTGGACCAAAAACAACCCTTGCCAAAAATCGCACGCGCGTTGGGAGCCAACCTGTTGGTACAAGGTGTCTTGCAAGCTGCCGGCGACAAAATGCGAATCACCATGAATCTGGAGGACATAGCGGACGGCAAGCGACTCTGGAGCGCGGAATTTGACGGCGTTGTGGGCGATCTGTTCACACTTGAGGATCAAATCTACAATCAACTCGTCTCGGCACTCGATCTCAACCCGACAAATGATGAACTTGCCGCTGCAGCCGCCCGACCGACCGACAACATCGGCGCGTATGACCTATATCTACGCGGGCGCAACTCCTTACGCGGCCATGACGAAAAAAGCTATCAGTCCGCACTGGATTTCTTCGACCAGGCGAGGAAGCTAGATCCCAAGTT
>JASHRI010000036.1 GCA_030037435.1 Candidatus Acidiferrales bacterium
TTTCCATGAGGAAGCTGAAACTATTGATGTTACCAAGGACGGATGCCTGCTGGCGCTGGAATCGGTTGTCTCCAAGGGCCAACGTCTGTTTCTTACGAACACCCGCAATCAGGCCGAACAGGAATGCCGGGTTGTTTACGTGGGCCGCCGGATCCGCGGCAGGGCCCGGGTCGGCATTGAGTTCCTTCGCGCCGCCCCCGGTTTTTGGCGCCCCGCTTGATCAGCTAGTCCGTTAGCTACCGCTTCGAGTTCCCTCCCTACGTCCCTTTTCGAATCTCGGCCGTTTCGCTGCCATCGTCTCCAACACTCCAAACCTGGGCACACCCAATGCATCACTTGGCGCTCCCGGCTTTGACACAATCACTTCCTTGACCACAAACTACACGCAACGCGAAATACAGTTGGCATTGGAGCTGCTTTGGAAACCAGTCCCCCTCTCAGCTTTCCGGTCAACCCGCTTGTATATATACTCCGCTAGATGGCCATACGGTCAAGGTTGACCTTGGTAATCGCTTTGGCGGCCCTGATCGGTTCGTCTGCGTCCGCCGACGCGCCAGACTCGCTTAGCTCCCTTAAGCACGCGATCGAGCGGAGTACGCTCGATCAGTCCGGTACTAAGCCATTCCACCTGAAAGCGATCATTTCGCCAGGGCGCCGCGCTAAACCCGCGTCGAGCCACACCGGCAGCGTCGAGATATGGTGGGTTTCTCCCGCGCAGTGGAGACGAGAGATACACACGCCGGAATTCAGCCAAGTCGCCATCGTGAATGGTTCCGATCAATGGCAGAAGAACGAGGGAGATTACTTCCCCGAGTGGCTGAGGGAAATCGCCGCGGCCCTCGTCGATCCAGTCCCCTCCCTAGACGTGGTGCTGCAGCAAGCCAACTCCGGTGAAGTCCGGCACCTGTTTGGAACCACCGAATACAGCTGGGTAAATGCAAGCTCCGACGGAAACGTGCAAAAGATCATGGGTGCCGGAATTCAAATAAGCGATAAGAACGGCCTGATTGCGAACGGAACGAGTCTTGGATGGAGCGCCGAGTTTGCGGACTACCGCAACTTCCACGACCGTATGGTCGCACGAACTGTCACCGGTGGTTCACTCGAGGACCAAGCAAGGGTCGTCACCCTTGAGGATTTGGGTCGAGTTCCACCCGGTTTTTTCGACGCGAAAGCCCCCGGGGGCGACGCACAGCTCTTGCAGACCCTAATCGTCTCCGAAACATCGTTCCGAACGCATCTGCTCGCCGTGCAGCCGGTGGTGTGGCCCTCACTTAAAGACGGCCCCCTGCAAGGCGTTTTGACGACGGAGGTCGTTGTCGATCGAACCGGAAAAGTTCGAAACGTCGGAACGATCGTGTCTGATAACCCGGGCGTGGACGATACAGCCCGACAGGCGATTGCTTCCATGCAGTTCAAGCCTTATCTGTCGAATGGAGTCCCCGTCCAAGTCCTCTCACGAATCACGATGCCTTTCAAGACGGTTCGTCCACCGGGCGTCGAAACTTTCTCAAGTGCGCGCGACTATTTCGAAATAGGAAGGAAGCTCGACTTTCTCGCAGCGGGAAATGGTCCGCCCTACGTCCTGCGAGCCATGTTTCTGGTCAAAGCGAGCTCGGGAGCATTGGTCGACGGCCAGTATGTGGACACGTGGATGGGTGCGGATCAATGGCGGCGGGAAGCCTCGATGGGCGAGAGCCGGTTTGTGCGCTCCCAGCGTGGCGAGAAGACATACCTGCTGTCCGAGGGTCCGGATGCTGGCCTCTTGTTAATGGTACTGAGAATCTTGGAGCCGATTCCAGCGCTCGACACTTTCGTGGAATCCGATTGGCGGATCCGGCGAGATATAGTCGGTGGAGTGAGCACAATTCGAGTCCTTTCGGGCTACGAAAGTCCCGATGGCACGCTCGACCCCGAACAGGCGCGAGGATTCTGGTTCGACGATTCGGGAAATCTGGTAAAGGCGTATTTTGAGGGCCTAGAAATTCAACGGTCGAACTTCCAAAGCTACGACGGGGTCCGCGTCGCGCGCCAGATCAACGTGTTACGCAACGGCATCCAGGCAATGACGATCCACGTAACCGATATTTTGCCTGCGGGAACTGTGGATCCCAGCATCTTCGAGATCCCTGGACACGAATGGGTGCGTGATTTCACGAGCGAAATGCGTTGATTGATCCCACGTTACTGGGCAAATCACCGGCGCTCGCCGCCGGCTTAAAAAGGCCCCCGACAACCGCCTTTTGGTGCCGACGCGGCTCGCTGTTACAATGAGTGGCTTCTCCAACGATTGCAGTTTTGCTCCGAGGCCCTCATGGCAGAGATTCAACCTTTCCGCGCCTTCCGATACGATCCAAATCGAGTCGCACTGAAAGACGCACTCACGCAGCCGTACGACAAGATCACCGCCGCGATGCAAGATCGCTACTACGCAGCGAACCCCGCGAACCTTATCACCATTGAGAAAGGCCGCGCCTATCCGGGCGATTCGGCGGCAAACAATGTGTACACGCGCGCCGCGAAAAAGGTGGACGAATGGATCGCGGATAAAATTCTGGTGCAGGATTCCGCGCCGTCCCTTTATATCTACTCGCAGGAATTTTCGGTGCCCGGCACGCACACGCACCGCGTGCGCATCGGCTTCATCGCGCTTGTGCGAATCGAGGATTACGACGCGCACGTCGTGTTCCGCCATGAACGCACGCTTTCCGCGCCCAAGGCGGACCGTATCGAACTGCTGCGTCAGACGCGCGCGCAGACCGGCCAGCTTTTTCTGCTCTACGACGATCCTGCACGGCAGATCGATCAATGGCTCGAAGACGCCGCCCGCCAGTCGGCTCCGCTCGAAATGCGCGATGAATACGACGTGACGCACCGGCTCTGGCCCGTCTCCGACGCCGCCCTCGTGAAGCGCGTCCAGCAAGCGATGGCGGACAAAAAGTTAGTGATCGCCGACGGCCATCATCGCTACGAAACCGCTCTCCATTATCGAGATGAGTGCCGCGCGCGCTGCGGGAAACGCGATCCTCTCGCCGCGCCGGAATTCGCAATGGCCACGTTCATCAACACGCACTCGAAGGGACTGACGATTCTTCCCACGCACCGCGTGGTCTCGCGGCTCGCGAATTTCGACTTCGACAAATTTCGCGAAAGCGTGGAGGAGTGGTTCGATTGGTATTCCTATCCCTTCGCAAACGCCGACGAACGCGGCGCCGCATTCGCCGAGTTCCGCAAGGATCTCGAAAATCAGCACGTGGGCCGCCGCGTGATCGGTGTGTATCCGGCCGGTGCTCCGCGCGGCGCGGCGGATCCGGCTCGCGCGTTTTATCTCTTCGCCTTGCGCCGTGGCCTGGACATGGAGGGCCTGCTACCTGGGGTGTCGGAGGCCCAACGCGGGCTCGACGTAGTCTTACTCCACCGGCTGATTCTGGAAAAAGGGCTCGGAATTACAGCCGACGCGGTGGCAGCGGAGAGCAACGTCTCGTACGAGCGGGAAATGGACGCGGCGATTGCCGCCGTCGATCGCGGCGATGCTCAAATCGCCTTCCTGCTCAACAGCGTGCGCGTGGAGCAAGTGATCGAGATTGCGCTCCAGGGCGACGTGCTGCCACAAAAGTCGACGGACTTTTATCCGAAGATGCTAAGCGGGCTTGCGATTTACAGGCTGGAAGGAAGCATCGACAAATAAGAGGTAGCCGCTTGCAGGACCGAAGGCTGGAAGCGCGGCTGGCCGAAAGATCGGGCCGCGCTTCGCCACGAGGTACACGAAAACTCGAAGGGCGCGGGCTTACTTCCCGAAGCTTTGAATCGCCGCGGCTTCGTTGTCGTAGGTGTCAAACACGGTCATCAGCTTCGTCACCTGCAGCACTTCCTTAAATTTCGATCCCAAATTCGCCAGCTTCAGCGTAGCACCCTGTGAGCGGGCGCTATGAAACGTGGCCACCAGCGTGCCCAGACCCGCGCTGTCGATATAAGTCACCTGCGCAAGATTGAGGACGATCTTCTTTTTCCCCGCGGCGAGCAGACTCTTTACCTTTTCGCGGAAGGCGTTGCTCTCCTCGCCCAGCACGATGCGTCCTTCGATGTCGACCACGCTTACGCCGCTCACATCCCGTTCCGTCATTCGCAGTGCCACGTTGAAACCTCCTCGAGAAACTCGTGTGCTTGTTGGTTGATTCAGCCGCGCCTGGGAGTTGCCACGTGCGCGTCAGTAAAAGTCCGAGCAGGACATGTAGTATCCGCAGGACTCACAAATCATCTTGCAGCTCCGCGCCGCCAGCCGCGCCGAGCATCGCGGGCAATAGCTGATAGCCAGCTCCGGCTCGCCTTGGATTCCGTGGGCGGAAAGTTCGCCCACCGCAAGTTCTGGCACCGATGGCACGCCCGCCGGCTTCCCGGAACGCGTAGCCATCTCGCCCTGCGCCATTTCCGGCTCCTTCGGCCCGATGTTTATAGCATATCGCAAGCACAGGACAAAGCAGCACTTGGACAAGCCCCCGCCGGTTCGCGACGGGGCTTCCGGGACCATGCAACCGACATCTTGGCCAGCGCGTCTCATAGCATAGAAACGAGGCCACTATGAAAACGATGTCTGTTTTTGGCTTGGCCGCGGGAATTCTGACCGCTTTTTCCCTGTTTTCGCCGCCGGCGGCACACGCGCAGCGCCGGGGTGCGGGCATGGGGGTTTCTGCTGTTCGCGCGCGTCCGGTAGGCGCCCACGTGATGGCGAACCCCGGAAGCCGCGCGGCGGCGACCGCACCTTTCCTGGGTAGCGCGCCTTTTCCTCCATTTTCCGGCGCTCTCGGATTCAATTTCACAAATTTCACTCCCCTGAACGGCGACTTCGGGATTGAAGCGGCGATCGATCCTGCCACCCAATGGCGTATTGCCGAAGCCGAACGCTTTCTGCGCAACACACGCGGAGTAGGATTCAACTCCGGCGTGTTTCTGCTCGACGGCGGAGGCGAATACGTGGTGCCCGAATCCGCATCAGCAAATGACGGGTCGCAACAGCCCGTGATCGTCGTACAGCAAGCACCATCGCAGCAGTCCAACGCTCAGCCGGAATCCGACGAGAACGCCCAACCTGCGCCACCACTGCCTGACGTGGGCCAATTCACGCTTGTGCTGAAGGACGGCAGCAAGATCGAGGCAGTCGCATTCACCCAAGCAAATGGGCGCATTGTCTACATCACGACCGACGGCAGCCGTCGGTCGATTGCCGCAAGCGCCCTCGATGCCGATGCGACCAAAGAATTGAATGAAGAGCGCGGCACACCTCTGCAACTGCCGCTCTAGTATTTGCGCTGCCCTTGCATTCACGCTAGCTATTGTTGCGCCGCGCTTCGAGCTTCCCTTCCGCCGGACGCGTAAATGATAATCGCGCCGAGCGCAGCGAAAGTGGCTGCGTACAAAAATCCCGCGGTTGGGTTGACCGCCGACCACAGCGCGCCCACTGCAACGCTCGAAATTAGATCGCCGATTCCGTTTGTAGCCGCGAGTACGCCAAAGCCCGAGCCGCGCGCCGCCGCTGACAATAAGTCTGACGCCAGCGATTTTTCGAGCGACGCCTGAATTCCGCCGTGGATTCCCGCAAGGCCAAAGAGCAGGGCGAGCACGGGCAGCGTGGGCCGCTCAAAAATAAATCCCAGATAGGCGACAACAGCAACGGCATAGCCCGCAGCCAGCAATCCTCGCTTGCCGATGCGGTCCCCCAGCGCGCCCGCGGGATACGATGCAGCGGCGTTCACCGCGTTGTAAAAGGTATACAGGCCGACTGAGACTGCCGCGGCGCGACCTGTCCCCATCCTTGGCCCGAGAATCTGTGCGGCCCGCAAGATCAGCAGCGTAGGAGCGAAGTCGCCGATACCGTGCGCGAAGACGCCGGCCAGAAAGCGCCAGTACGAGGGGCGAAACTGCAACAGGCTGTTCGCAAAAGTTGGCGCATGATGGCCTGGCCGGGAATTGCCGGCTGGAGCGAGGGCGGCGAACGCGACGGCCGCCAGAAGTCCAGGCAACAACGTCCACCG
>JASHRI010000369.1 GCA_030037435.1 Candidatus Acidiferrales bacterium
GTCGTCGGCTGTGGCAAGCGAGTCTGTGGCTTGGGCGCGGGCAGTGCATCCGATGCCAGCGGCGAGAAACGCCGCAAGGGCGAGAATCGCGACGGCACGTATTTTCCAGCCGGGCTTTTGCATTTGTTTGCGCCTCCGAGCCAAATCGGTGCGATTGAATTGCGCACATGTTATCAAGTTTGTTGCGCGCAGGCTTAACCCGCTGAAGCGGGCCGCAGGCGACGCTCGAGCAGACCGAGCACCAAGTCCGCAAGCAGCGCCAGCACGGCGGCGGGGATTGCGCCGGCCAGGATGACGGCATTGTTGACCATCGCGAGGCCCCGGAAAATGAATTCACCCAAGCCTCCCGAGCCGACGGCGGCGGCAATGGTGGCGATACCGACGGTCAGCACGGTCGCGACTCTTATGCCCGCGAGAATGGTCGAAAACGAAAGCGGCAGCTCTACGCGCCAGAGAATTTGGCTTCCGGTCATGCCCATGCCGCGCGCGGCTTCTCGGACTGCCGGATCGACACCCGTGATACCCGCGACCGTATTGCGAATGATGGGGAGCAGCGCATAGAGCGTAAGCGCGGCGATCGCCAGCCGGTCCGCGCGCGCGCCGAGCCAGGGAAGTGGCAGCAGGAAGCCAAAGAGCGCCAGGCTCGGTATGGTCTCCGCAACGTTTGCACTGCCGAGGATCGGTTTGGAAAGCCACGGCTTCCGCGCCGCCAGAATTCCCAGCGGTATTCCGATCGCACAGGCCAGCAGCATAGTGATCACCACGAGCCACAGATGCTCGATCGTGGCTTGCAGGATTTCATTCCAGTGCTGCGCGAAATATGCGGTTACGCTCATGGTTGCCTCTCGGTCTTTTCCACCATCCGCAGTTGCGAAATGTATGCTGCGGCCACCGGCTCGTTTGACTGCAAGAATTCCTTGGGCGAGTAGACGCCGCGCAATTCGCCCGCCTCAAGCAATGCAAGCCGGGTGCCGAGTTCGAGCGCCTCGCCCGTATCGTGGGTCACGATCACCACCGTTTTCCGAAGGCGTTGCTCGAGCGCGCGAAACTCGGCGCGAATCTCGCCGCGCGTCAGCGGATCAAGCGCCCCGAATGGCTCGTCCATCAGCAGAATTGGCGGATCGGCGGCAAGAGCCCGGGCGAGGCCCACGCGCTGCCTCTGGCCTCCGGAAAGCTCGTGAGGATACCGTCCGAGGAAGCGCACGGGGTCGAGCCCCACGAGCGTGAGAAGTTCGACGACGCGCGTCCGCACTTGGCCGCCTGGCCAGCGCTCGAGCCGCGGGACCAGCGCGACGTTTTGTTCCACGGTGTAATGCGGAAAGAGGCCCGTTTCCTGAATTACATAACCGATGTGGCGCCGCAGGGCGATCGGGTCCCATTGGACCGTCGTTTTTCCATCGACGCGCACTTCTCCCGCGGTCGGGTCAAGCAGCCTATTAATCAATTTCAGCGCGGTGGTTTTCCCGGCGCCGCTACGGCCCAGAAGCACAAGCGTCTCACCGCGAGCTACGCTGAGATTGATGTGATTGAGCAAGACCTGGCCGCCCGGCAGCTCGTAGCGGGCGTCGCGGAACTCAATGATCGCGTCCGGGGCCGACGCGGACTCTGTCTCTGCGGTCATGCGAATGAACCCTTTTCGAGGAATAGCCGAATTTCGCGGAGGACGGCTTCGAGCATGGCTTCCGTTAGCTTGCCGGTAAAGGTATTTTGCTGGCTCGGATGATACGACGCGAATAGCTTGGGCAAGCCGCTGCCAAGTTCATAGCTCGCGCCATGGCGAAAGGGAAAGGCTGCACGGCGCTCGATCTGCCGCCGATCCTTGAGAATTCCCAAGTATGCCTGCATCGCGATGCCGCCGAGCGCAAGCAGCGCTCGCGGGCGCAACAGATCGATATCCCGGAGGAGATATGGCCGACAATTTTCCAATTCGGCGAGTAGAGGTTTATTGGCTGGCGGCGCGCAGCGCAGGGTGGCCGAAATATATGCGTTTCGCAGCTTGAGCCCGTCGCCGCGATGCGTGGAAACCGGCTGATTTGCAAATCCTGCGCGGTGAAGCGCCTGGTATAAGAAATCGCCGGAACGATCGCCCGTGAACATACGGCCGGTGCGATTGGCTCCGTGCGCCGCAGGCGCGAGACCGAGGATCAAGAGCTGGGCGCGGGGATCGCCGAATCCTGGCACGGGCTTGCCCCAATATTTCCATTCGAGAAAAGCGCGCCGCTTTTCGCGCGCCACTTCTTCGCGATACTTCACCAGGCGCGGGCACTTCCGGCAACGGACGATTTCGCGGTTCAGGCTTTCGAGAGATTCCAATTTTTCTCCCCGCGAAAACCTATCACAAATCACGGGGCGAACCATCGAGTGAAGATCAGAATGAACCGACCGGACCGACGGAGTCGTGATCGCGCTGGCTAAAGAGGCAGGGCGCTGTTCGGAACGCCGTGGCGGCGCGCCTGTTCGCGAAGGGCGTCGATCTGCTGCTGGACGGCGTCGCGCTTTTGCTGCAATCGCATCAACTCGCCCGACCAACTATCGATTTTCACGCCAGAGGGACGCGACGAGGTCTTGCCATCACCGGTAGGTTTGCCGGCTATGGCGCCCTGCAGCTCGGCGATTTGAGCGTCGAGCGGGGGAAGTTTTGCCTGCAGGCTGGTGATCTGATTGGCGTACCACTTGGCATTGCCAGCGGCTGCGGGCGTGCCCGCGCCGGACTTTGCGGACTTCGCTGCGGAGGCGCCGACCGTCGAGATCGCGGAGGAACTGCGCAGGCCAGTGACGTCATCGTTGGTCCACACCTTTTTCGACGCAGGCTGCGCGGATGAATTGGCCGCAGAAGGCGCGGAGGCTTGCTGGTCTGCCGATTGCGAGGAAGGCGTAGGCGATGCCTGCGACGCCGAGGGCGATGGGGCCGTGGGCTGAGACTCCTGTGCCTGTGCCACTGCAAAACCTATCAGCAGAAAAAGACCTGCGCAAAGAGCGATTCGATGGTTCACGGGAATCCTCCAGGAACGAAGGAACTGCTTTTCTCTATTGAACACCAGTCAGAGGGGAAAGTTACGGATCCGTGATGAAGGGTTTCCCACTAGCCAACTCGTCGCGTACCGCGACGAGGGCCTCGGCAGGCGGGCCAATGCGATGGTAGCGGCTGAACTCGATAATGTGATGCTGCTCGAAGGGAAAGAGGAACTTTCGGCCCGCGAAGTCGTACTGCTCCCGAGTAGGGAACCAGATGCCCGGGGCAATCTCCGACTGGTCGATTGAGACGACGCCGCCGCGATACAGTTTGCCGAAAACGCCGCCTCCGAACGAGACGTCGCTCGTCACCCGAGCCTCGGCATGGGCGATTTGGTCGGCGTCACGATCCACCCAGATGTCCGCGGCGATGTGCGTGAGGGCTTCCTGAAACATTGAGCGCGAATGAAAGGATGGATTGGGCTCGAGTTCGAAGACGTCGCATTCACGGCCATGCCAAGTCTCGCGCCTCAGCCATTTCGGGATGTAGGCGTTCTTGGCAGCGTCGACGAATTCGGCGCGATCATGCTGGCGCTTCTGATATTTCGCGTAGGCGGTCTTGGCCTTCGGATCGTCCGGACGCGTCATCATCTCGAGTATTGCTTCCCAGGATTGCAGCGCGCGGTGATAGTCGGCGGGCGTTGCGTCCATCCCCTGATCGCGCAGCAAAATTTTGAAGGTGCCGCCTCCGGTGGGACCGATTCGATAAACACGATCGTCGAGAGTACGAGGATTGGGGCCGCTGGTGCGGTCGATATTGTGCTCGATGTGCTCGTAGAGTTCGAGCTCGTCATCGTCGTGGTGCTGGTTGTCCGCGAGCCTTTCTGTGCGCTCGCGAATTTCCGTATCTGAGGGCGGTTGAGCCGATGGATTCGCGTGCATCACCTGCGTTGCGGAAAACTGCCTATGAGCCGGCGCCGCGGATAGCCACAGAGCGGCAGCCGGCGCGATGAGCGCTGCCAACAGCGCGCAGTGGACTGTCGAGATGGCTGGTTTGGAGCTCATCCCTCGTTCGACGCGTGGACCTACGGCCATCCGTTCTCCGGCTGGAACGGTCTTCCTATTTTAACTGTCTTTGAACGATGCGGGGCTACTGGATTAGTGCGGAAATTCGGCGGGAGAGCTCTGGGCCTCTGGAGGAATTACGACCGTGCTTCGCGGGTCGAGATTCGACTTCCCATCGGTTCCGATCACATACGGATATCCGGCGGGATCAATCGGTATGCCGTTAAGAAGACCGGCCGCACGCATCTCGTCGATGGACGAGGGATAGTGCCTAAAACGAGTTTTGTATTCTTCGGCGAGGGCGTCGAGATGAATCTCATCGTCCTTGGCTTTGAGACCCTTGAGTGTTTTGAGAGCCAGGTCGCGCGTGGCCTGGTTGCTTGCGGAGTCGTAAATCTGCGACCACAGGATGCGCGAGGTGTCGATGGATCCGCTCTTCTGTTCCATGCGCGCGGCCATTATTGCAAGCTCGCGTGGAGCGTGAGGAACACGACTGCCTGCCAAGTAGGCTGCAGCGGCCTGCTTGTAGTCCCGCAAATGCCAGTAGTAGAGAAAACCAAGGTCGTAATCGAGGATCCAAGAGTCCGGATTTGCGACGATTCCGCGCTTCACTAGATTGACTGCCAGATCCGTGCGGCCTGCCCCGAACCCGTTCGGTTCGGCGAGAAAAATCGCTCCGAAGCGATAAGCGGTAATCAGCTTCGGATCAAGGCTGGTGGTGATGTCGAGCAATGGCCATAGCAGATCGAAATGGCCGCCCTCACGGGAGATATGCTGGCCGTAGTATTGCACGGTGCGGGTCCAATAAATGTCCGCGAGGAGCGAGTCGTATCCCAGGCTCATCGCTTTGACGGCAGAAGGCGAGCGCAACATCAATGCATCGCGGTTCTGCTGGCCCGCATCGACGTGGCCTTCAATCCGCTTTTGAAGAACGACGATCAAAACGAACAACAGCGGGACGCCAATCAGGGCAAGCCAGAGAGCGCGCGTTGGTCGGGTGGAGCTCACTTCAAATTTCGCCTGGAGAACACCGCCGAAGAGGCCAACAGCAGCAGGACGACGTAGAGCAAGGCATAGAGCGTGTTTTGCCAGAGCAGCGCAAGAGGAATCGCGTCGCCGTGCGCGGCCAGAGCGATCGAATTGAAATTATGAAAGTTCGGGAGGACGTAGTAGATCGCGCGCGCTCCCGACTGAATGGCGGAATTGTGCGTCAGATCGCCCAGGTTGCGGATGTCGGGCGCGAAAACGCCGGCCACGTAAATTCCCAGCGTGAACAGCGTCGAAAGCATCGGGCTCGAGAAGCAGGAAAAGAACAGAGCGAATGCCGTTACAAGCGCCAGCTCGAGCAAGATGAAGTAGATCGCGACGAGAATCGAAACGTCCGAGCGGACGAACGGCCGTCCGACGTAGAAAAGCGCGGCCGCCAAGCCGAGGGTCATGAAGAATGTGTTGACTGTGAGCGTGATCAGCAATCCCACGTATTTGCCGGTGAGAAATTCCCAGCGCGGAAGCGGCTTGGAAAGCAGGCTGTAGAGGGTGCGCTTCTCGATTTCCTTGTAGACCAGGCCCACTCCGATAAAAATCGCCATGATCAGACCGATGATCGAAATCGCCGAGAGGCCAAGGTTCACGATCACTTGGCGCTCGATTCCGATGGAAATCTGGCCGACGATGATCGCCGCGCCGATCATGATCAGCGCAAAGAAAATCAGGTTGTAGAGGACGCGATCGCGAACCGCCTCGCGGAAGGTGTTGATCGCGACGATGCCGGGCAACGAACTCATGGCACATTCACCTCGACCGCCGCGTGGGCCTCTTTCGGGCGGTCCACCAGGCGGAAGAAATAGTCCTCAAGCGTCGGGCGCACCGTGGAAACAGAAAGAATCCGTGCGTCGCAGTCGCGCAATTGGCCCAGCGTGGGATACAGCTCGGCTTCCGGCACTTCGATTCGATAGCGCTGACCGGTCCGCGTGGCGCGCTGGATCAGATCGAGTGGCAGCGGCCGCCCTTCGCGGCTCTCGAAAAGAATTTCGACGCCGTGTACCTCGATCGAAACGATTTCTCCGGGTGCGCCGACGCCGCGCAACTGGCCCAAGTGCAGGACCGCGACGCGATCGCAAAGCATCTCGGCGTCAGAGAGAATATGCGTTGAGAAAAACACCGTCCGCCCCTGCTGCTTCAAATCGAGGATAATGTCGCGCACCTCACGGCGCCCAATGGGATCGAGACCGGACATCGGCTCGTCGAGAAAAACAACTTTCGGATCGTGCACGATGGCCTGGGCAATGCCGACCCGCTGAAGCATCCCCTTTGAGAACTTCCGGAGTTGCACGTCGGCCGCGGAAGAAAGGCCCACGCGTTCGAGCATGCGTGCGATCCGATCACGGCGCTCGGCGGCCGGGTAGCCGGAAAATCGCGTATAGTAGTCGAGGAGTTCGCGCGCCGTGAGGTGGTCATAAAAGTAGGGCTGCTCGGGAAGATAGCCGATGTCGCGGTGCATTCGAGTATCGCCGATCGAGCGGCCCAGGATCCGGGCGGTGCCTGCCGTCGGAAAAATCAGGCGCATCAGGAGCTTCAGGGTTGTGGTTTTGCCCGCGCCATTCGGCCCGAGAAAGCCGAAGATTTCGCCTTCCTCCACCTGAAGGTTCAAGGAGTCGAGCGAGCGGCGCATGCGTTTGCGCCAGAATCCCACGGGATAGTCTTTAGTGAGACCAACGATCTCAATGGCTGCTGTGCTCATAGGGACGCCTATTTATTTTTTTCGATGCCGACCGGCAAGTCAATCGGTTGGGGTTGCATTCGAGGGCACATCAGATCCGTCCCAAGAGATCACAGAGGCGAGGAGCAGTTTAGGACCTACGAAGACAGGTTGTGGCCCAGTGCAAACGTACCACAACCAATAGGTACTTTGGACACTGTGACCCTAACATTTTGTGGAAATGAGGCGGATTCTCCTTGACAACTTTTCGTCAACTGACGATACTGCGCACCCAGACTCGGGGAAAAAGCGTGGTGCACAAGTCGTCTTACCAGCCCTGACGACACCCACGTTCGAATCCGGAGCCGGTTCCAGCCGAATAGGGGAGCAAGACGTTGTACTTGGGACCGCACAGCGTTGAGTGTGCGGCTTAGCGACGCTTTTCGTCTTTTTTGTGAGTCGGTCGGCTGCCTCTGGGGTTGAGGACGGCCGTCCGGAGTGGTCAATGCCCTTCGTTCCCGTGTATCTCTGACAGATACACGTAACCAGATTCCGGGCTCCCAGGGGAGTAAAATGGAGGTAGTCCTCTCCTCTGGTCCGGCCAACTATTCGGCGGTGTGACTGCCGGCGCGGAGGCAGAGATGGCGGAAACGAGAATGGCCCTGAACGCAAATTCTCAGACAGCGGAAACGGTTCAGCGTACCACCGGCTTGGAGTTCCGAAGGCGGTTCACGGATGGCGTGGTGTCTCCGTTCGACAAAGTGGAGTGGGAACGGCGATCAGCGGTGATCGGCAATGATAAGGGACAGGTGATTTTCCGGCAGGACAACGTTGAAGTACCGAAGTCCTGGTCGATGACTGCGACAAACATTGTCACGTCGAAATATTTCCACGGCAAGCCCAACACCCCAGAGCGCGAGACGTCGGTGCGGCAATTGATCGGACGCGTAGTGAATACGATCGTCCGGTGGGGCGAGGAAGGCGGCTATTTCGCGAACCCCGAATCGAAGGGTGCATTTCGAGATGAGTTGACCCATTTGCTGGTCGAGCAGAAAGTGGCGTTCAACTCGCCAGTCTGGTTCAACGTGGGCGTGCAGCCGAAGCCGCAGTGCTCGGCGTGCTTCATCAATTCCGTCCAGGACAGCATGGATTCGATCATGAACCTGGCAAAGACGGAAGGAATGCTGTTTAAGTGGGGCTCGGGCACGGGGACGAATTTCTCGTCTTTGCGCGGCAGCCGCGAATCGCTCTCGGGCGGAGGCATCGCGTCTGGACCAGTGAGCTTCATGAAGGGTTTCGATGCGTTTGCGGGCGTGATCAAGAGCGGCGGGAAGACGCGCCGCGCCGCCAAAATGGTGATCCTCAATGTGGACCACCCCGATATTATCGAGTTCATTGAGAGCAAGACGAAAGAAGAGCGCAAGGCACACGTGCTGATCGAACAGGGCTACGATTCGTCGATCGACGGCGAGGCCTATTCCTCCGTCTTCTTTCAAAATGCGAATCACTCGGTGCGGGTCACCGACGATTTCATGCGCGCCTATGAAGAAGACCGTGATTGCTGGACGCGCAATGTGGCCGACGGTAAGCCCTCTGAGAAATTCCGGGCTCGCGATTTGATGCGCAAGATGGGCGAATCCGCCTGGAAGTGCGGCGATCCCGGCATGCAGTACGACACGACAGTGAACCGCTGGCACACCTGCAAGGCCACGGACCGTATTAATGCGTCGAATCCATGCTCGGAATATATGTTCCTTGACGACACGGCCTGCAACCTTGCTTCGCTCAATCTATTGAAGTTCCTAGGGGCCAGCGGACAGTTCGACAGCGAAGGATTCCGCCACGCCGTGGATGTGACGATCACCGCGCAGGAAATCCTGGTGGACCGAGCGAGCTATCCGACCGAGAAGATCGAACGGAATTCGCACAATTATCGGCCACTCGGCTTGGGATATGCCAACCTCGGTGCACTGCTGATGTCTCTCGCATTGCCCTACGATTCCGAGGGCGGGCGCGACTTCTGCGGCGCAGTGACGGCGTTGATGACCGGCGAGGCTTACGCGCAGTCGGCGCGCATCGCCGAGCGCCTGGGCGCTTTCGGAGGGTATTTGCCGAACCGCGAGCCAATGCTCGAAGTGATCCGCATGCACCGCGACTCCCTGCGCCCGATCAAGGAAGAGAACGTTCAGCCTTCGCTGCTGCGCGCGGCGCGGGAATCCTGGGATCAGGCGCTTGAGCTCGGCGAGCGATTCGGCTACCGGAACTCGCAGGTTTCCGTGCTCGCTCCCACCGGCACGATCGGCTTCATGATGGACTGCGACACCACCGGCATTGAGCCCGATCTTGCACTGGTGAAGCAAAAGAGGCTGGTTGGCGGCGGCGTGATCAAAATCGTCAACAACACCGTGCCGCAAGCGTTGATGAAGCTCGGCTATCCGCCTGAGCAGGTAGCGCAAATTGTGGACTACATCGACGCCAACGGGAAGATCGAGGGTGCGCCAGGGCTTAAGCCGGAGCACCTGCCAGTATTCGATTGCTCGCTCTCTCCAATGGGTGGCGGGCGCTCGATCTCCTGGCGAGGGCACCTGCACATGATGGCTGCGGCACAACCGTTCCTTTCCGGCGCGATCAGCAAGACGATCAATATGCCGGAAGAATCCTCAGTGGAAGACATCATGGAGGCTTACGCGGAGTCGTGGAAGCTCGGGTTGAAGGCCGTGGCCATCTACCGCGACAACTCCAAGCGCTCGCAACCGCTTTCGGCGGCCGGCAAAAAAGAAGAGCAAAAGGCGGCTGCCCCCGCCACACCGGTTGCTGCCGACTCGGCTCAAGTCGAAACACCTTCACCGGAGCAGCAGGAGCTATTTACGGCTGCTCGCACAAAGCGGCGCAAACTGCCAAACGAGCGCAACTCCATCACACATAAGTTCTCGGTCGGCGGCCACGAAGGCTACCTCACCGTCGGGAAATATGAAGACGGCGCTCCTGGTGAGATTTTCATCAAGATGGCTAAGGAAGGCTCCACGCTTTCCGGAATTATGGACGCCTTCGCGCTATCGGTCTCAATCGCACTGCAGTACGGGGTGCCTCTCCGAGCGCTGGTAGACAAATTCGTGAACTCGCGATTCGAGCCTTCCGGTTATACCGGCAATCGGGAAATCCGCTACGCAAAGTCGGTGGTCGATTACATAGGGCGTTGGCTCGGCGGCAAGTTCATCTCGCGAGAGTATCTTGATAGCGATACGGCAGTCGAAGAACTAGCGCCCACCAAACTAGTGGCACCTGCTGCGGCGCCGATGGCAACGCCCAACCCGCTCGCGGAGACCAAATCCGCGTCGCGGCCACGCGCCGGCATCGATGATGCGCCGTACTGCTCCGAGTGTGGCATGTTGATGACGCCCAACGGCAGCTGCTACAAGTGCTCGAACTGCGGTAGCACATCCGGCTGCAGCTAAAAATTAACCTGCTTCGGTTAGGTCAAGGGCGTCTGCCTCGGCGGGCGCCCTTTCTTTTTGACACAACGAATGTAGCCCGGCCCCGGTTCTGCGGGGGTGTAGGAACCTCAGGTCCCGGGCAGCAAACGCCCGGGGACCTGAGCTACATCGCAGACGCTGGCGGAGATGATCGGCGCAGCGAGCGGAGGGCGGAGTAACCGAGCAACAGCACCGCCAGCCCCAAGACGACCCACAAAAGCATCTCGTGCTGCTCACTCCACGGGCGCGGATCGGCGTAATTTGAATTTTCCTGCTCGGCGCCCAGGTACACTTCCGCGGCCGCGAGTTCCTGTTTGGTATCCAGGCGGCGCGGCAGGTCATAGCTCGGGGCGCTGACTCGACCTTCGCCGTACAGCAGCCGGTAGTTCCTGTCGGACTGCTGTTCGAAAATGATGTGCAGCGGTGTGACGTAGAAGTGCGGCGCGACGCCCTCGAGCGGCGCGTCGTTGCCATTGAAAATCTCAACGCGCCAGTATCTCCCGGTGGGACTCGCATACGGCACGGGCAGCGTGAGATTTTCTTCGACGCGGCTGTCCGGGCCGCCCGGCCGATAGCGATAAATCTCTCCGCTGGCCCATGTCGACCAAGTCTGCCGGTCGGAACTGGAAGAAAGTTCGACCGAGCGGATAAATTCGAGCGGCGCAGGCACGTCGAACCGCACCTCGGAGACCGGCACGCGGCCCTGGCCAACATCAGCATTCCAAACGGTGCGGCCTGCCGGAGGGTGAGCGTCTGGCGTCAGCGTGATGTTCCATGCGGCGCGCTCGGGCGGCTGGGAAGTCTGGTGCAGGATGCTCGCTCCGCTGACGGGAAACTGCTTATTGCCGTCGAGAATGCGGATGCGAAGGTAAAGCGCGTTATTTTCGGAATAGGTCACCGTTTGGGTGCCACTGTGTCCCTCCTGCTGAAAGCGGAAAATCGGGGCGCGGGGCTGCACGATGCGCCAGTTGCGAGCGTCGTCGCTGGCGTCGTCGCTGGCCTCGACGCTTACCCACTCTATGAACTCCGGCTGCAGCGTCTCAATTCGAACGGCGTTGTGAAATGGCGGCTGCTTTCCAGCGCCGACCACGAGCTGCGTGTAATGGCCGGGATCGAAGCTGTTTTCGATTAGCTTGGTGGGAATTGCGGCCGAGTTCGTCGATCCGTGAAGCGAGAGGCGAGCGTAAGGCACTTCGGTGCCTGTGTCGTCGATTATGCGGAGATCGGCCAGGCTCGGCTGAGCGTGCGTGTACACGTC
>JASHRI010000370.1 GCA_030037435.1 Candidatus Acidiferrales bacterium
CGTACGACCGTTTTCTGAAAGCCTACGACGACTCAACCGGCAAGGTGCTGTGGCAAATTCGGCTGAACGACGTGCCGAACTCGTGCCCGATCACGTATAGCGTCAACGGGAAGCAGTACGTAGCCGTCGTCACCGGCACCGGCGGACCAATGACGGCGACGTATCCCGTGCTCGTTCCGGAGATACAGGTTCCGCCCGACCGCGAATCATCCATCTGGGTGTTCGAGCTGCCGGAGAAATAACGGCCCGGCAGCAGCGGCGTTCGGCGCGATAATAGACCCTGGTGGACTTATGCGAAAGATACTTGCGCTATTCTTTGCGATTTTCCTTCTAGCCACAGTTTACGCGGCACCTGAAAAGGCGCCCGAATTCACGAAGGATGTGACCTGGATCGACGCGGGCGCTGACGTGCCTCGCACAATCGAAGGCTATCGCGGGCACGTGGTGTTAATCGATTTCTGGGAATACACCTGTATCAACTGCATACGCGATTTCGTCTCGCTGAAGCGCTGGTACGCGAAATATCATTCGTATGGCTTCGACATCGTCGGCGTGCATTACGGCGAGTTTGCGATCGCGTTCAGCGTCGACAATCTCCGGCAGGCGGTGAAGCGATTTAAACTGCCGTGGCCGGTGGTTGCCGATACACACGGCTCGGTCTGGAATGCCTACCATTCCGACGTGTGGCCGAATCGATTCGTGATCGACCAAAACGGCAACATCGTGGCGCACGTGGAGGGCGAAACGGGCAATCGCGAGCTCGAAGACAGAATTCGCCAGCTCTTGCTTCCCGCCCATCCCGAGATCGCAAAAATTCCCGTTGATCCGCCGGACAATACGTTTGCGGCAAGCTGCGGCGTTCCTACCGAGGAAACGTACGTAGGCGATTGGTTTGGCAGCGGCGCGCTCGGAAACAAGCAGGGATACCACGCAGGAGTGGTGACCGATTTCACGATCGCTCGCGCGCCCGACGATGGCAGCGTGATGCTCCAAGGAAACTGGAGCACCGAGCACGATGGAGTGATTTCCGCCGGCGCGCAGGGCAAAGCCGAACTTCGATATCATTCGCGCTCGGTGTATGCAGTTTTGAGCCTGGAAAAAACGACCTCGCCGGTTCGTGTATACATCCGACAGGATGGCAAGCCGCTGTCGAAAGATGAGGGTGGAGTCGACGTTCGCTTCGACTCGAAAGGCTCCTATATCGACGTGAGCGAGCCGCGGATGTATTACCTGGTGAAGAATACGAAATTCAGTTCGCACCTGCTCACGCTCGAGCCGCAAGCTCCAGGTTTCGATCTACACTCGTTTACCTACGGCAATAACTGCCAACAGAATTTCGACCAGTTGTAGTGCCAGGCTCGATGCCGACGAACCCCAAGAGCGTGCCAACGCTATGAACCCTCGCGAGCCGTTTGACCGCCAGCGCCAGTACGCTGCGCGAGGTAGCTTCGCGCGTGCGCGACTTGGGGTAGATCGGCGTCCGCGTTCTTCCACGCCGCCAGAAAATCCGTGTAGGCTTTGGCGGCCGCGTTGGAATCGCCCGCTTTTTCGCCACATAGAGCGATGCCGTACAAAGGAAATCCCGATCGCGGCCGCTCGGCGAGCGCCTGTTCGTAAGCAGCCTTTGCACCGGTCCAATCCCCGATCATCATCAGCGCCGCCGCTTCCGTCTCGCCCACGGGACGAATGTACACGGGCGGCTCGCGATAGCCGAGCGCCTTTTCTTCCCGAGCGGCCTGTGCGAACACGCCTTTCGCTTCGGTTTCCTTTTTCTCAGCTGTGAGCAGCGAACCTCGCAGTTCGAGCGACATCACCGACAGCGTGCTCAGAATCGGCTGCAGCAGCGCGTCTGGCATGATTTGCAGCTTGAGCGGACCGACCTGTGCGGCATTCGCTACTGGAGCCGCCATGCCTGGCATGCCTGAGGATTCCTTCATTCGATCGGAGGCCCTCCACAACTCGGCGTCGAATCGCGCCGACGAATCCTCAGCCTTCGCCACATCGCCGGATTCGACTGCTTGCATCCCGGTGGCAAATTCACTCAGTTCTCGGGCCAAGAAGCGCAGGTTTGGTTGCGTCGCCGGAGGTGCACTCGCCTTGGCTAGCTCCAGCACGCGCGGCCAATCGGCAGTTCGCAGCGCGACGGGCAATTCCGGACTCACCCGAGAAATCGAATCGCGCGGCGCATTGATGTACAGCGACGGTTCCAGTTCTCCACGAGCGCCGGTTAGTTTCGCCGAAAGTGCGGTCGCTTCTCGCAGTTTGCCTTCCTCCATCAAATTCGCGATCGCGTACATCAGGTTGTGGACGTAATTCCAATCATCGTCGGGCGACACGTGTTGCTCGCGCATGTACCGCTCGTCCACTTGTTCGGACGCGGCGAAGGCTTGCTCGGCCCGCGCATAATCTCCAAGGCGAAAATAGATGTGTCCCGGCATGTGCACCATGTGGCCGGACGACGGTGCTAGGCTGGCCAGGATGTCCGCGCTGTGCAAAGCCAGTTCGGGATGCGCGCTCGCCTCCACCGCGTGAATATAATAGTGATTGGCCGCCGAATTGTTGGGATCGTCTTTCAGCACGGACTCCAAAATCGACCATGCTTCCTTCTGACCTGCGCGGGGCTCGCCCTTGTTGTCAAAGCCGTCTTCCAGCGCAAGCGCCAGGAAAATCCGCGCCTGAGTATCATTCGGGTATTTGCGCGCTGCGTCGCGCCACAATTTCACTTCGCGCGAATGGTTGGGCGCAGGATGCGCGTTTCTGGTGGCATCCACCATCGCCTCGGTGGCGTCGATGTAAAAGCGCTCGTGCTTGCTCGCGTGCCGTTCCAGTCTCACGGCCTTGGCCAGCGCCTGCGCGGCATAGCCTTGGTCCGTGCCGTGATAGAACGACTCCGCTTTGTACAATCCCCAGTAGCACATGGCGCATTGCGGATCCACGCGAACGCTCTGCTCGAATGCGCGAGCCGATTCGTAATCCCAAAAGTCGTGCAGCAGGTTCAAACCTTGGTCGAACCACATCTGCGCTTCCGGCGTGGCAGTGATCTGCAGGTGAACGTCCCCAATGCCGCTCATCTTTTGCGGTGGCGGCAACTGATCAGGAGGAATTTCGTCCTTCGTCTCCATCACGTGGCCGGGCATGCTCATTTGCGCCACCGCAGGCCAAGGCGCGCCAAATGCGAGGCAAGCAGCTGCCAGCAGTCCCAAAATCGCAAACTTCCCGGACCGTCGCGACCAGTTCCCTCG
>JASHRI010000371.1 GCA_030037435.1 Candidatus Acidiferrales bacterium
GAGAGACGGTTGTTGGGCGTGAACTATCCGCGTGGGGACGGCGGTAATCGGCGTGACGCCGACGGGCAGAGCATCGGTGTCGAGTACGGAATTTAATAGGGAAGATTTTCCGGAGCTCACACGGCCAAATACCGCAATTTCAAAACTTCGGTCTTCCGCGCGATCAAGAATGGCGGCGATCGATGGTCGAAATTCGACCAGCCCTCGGTCGCGAACCAGCTGCTCAATTTCTTTGAGAAGGTCCAGGTCGTTCCCAGCGCGATCCAGGCGATCCAAACGAGCTTTCAGGTCCTCCCCGACTCCCTGGGATAAGTACCGGTCAAATCGGTGAACCAAACCGCTCAACTCGCCGATGATTCCATTGAGTTCCGTCGCTACACTTTCCGGCACCTCTCCGTATCCGCGCATATACTGCGGCCCCAATTCTTCGGCTGCGATGTCAATGTTGAGGAGCAGCACGTGAACCGCTCGGGATGCAGGAATAGATGGCTTTTCTCGCGCGATGTCTTGTCCGTCGAGGATTCGAACCAGTTGGGCTCGGACGCGCGCGATGTAATCTTCAATCGTCCTCCGCTGTGCTGGAAGAATATCGGCTGAATAGCGTGGGAACGCTGCCTTGGACGCAGTCGTATTTAGAATCCCTTCGATATCTCCAAGAAGCTTATCGATGTACCGGCAGGTAATACGAAGGCGGTTTGCCTGATACGGGTTCAAACGTTCACGGAGTTTCTGTTCTTCTGAATTCATCCGAATGCCTACGGCGGACGCAACAATGCGACGCCCGCTTCGCCTGACTTCTATCCGAGGTTTTTTCGGTACTACAGGAAGGAAGAGGCAGGCAAACTCCTTCCGGGTCGAAAAACCCTCGTAGGAGTCATCTGCCCCCTTTAGGGGCGGTTTAGGGCGAACTCCAACACCCGCAACGGCTTCATTATTTCGCGTCCAAACGTGGAAGTCAATTAGTCGTGCACGTCGCCTACGTCCTTCCCGCGGGCCGAACGTTCGGTTGGCCGACGAGTAAGTTCAAACCCTTTTCGGGCGAGACAAACTCGTCGTCGGTCACGAGTTCCATATGACGTCCACCATGCCTTAGAGCGAACCGCTCCATGTCTTCAGCGATCCGCTTCAAGAGCGTAGCGGATCGCAATACAAGCCGATTCGCCAATTCGGAGCTGGGCGTCTGGTCGATGATAGCCTTGAGGTGCGTGAGACAAACACAGGGCAAGACGACCCTGTCGTTTCCTTGAATATCCTGGTTCTCGCGGACGAACGCACCAATTGTCTCGAATTCGATCGCTGCAACCGCCTGACATGCGCGGCACTTCTGAGAGCTGGGAAGAATCTCGTCGAATTTCTCTTTCCAGTCGTCGCGCAGCCGTCCTTGGTACGACAAAGATTGCAGGTGTTCTGCCACAAACAGCAGCGTCTTTGGATAGCCCGACGCAATTCCTTGGGGGGAAGCAAGTCGCGCGTACTCTCGAGTGTGGAGGGTACAGAAGCCCGAGCGCGAGGCGTGAAATAATTGTTCTTCCCGGTTGTGGCTCAGGTTGTATTGAAACTGACTCATAAATTTGAAAGTCGCGTCCGCCATCCGCTTGCAGACGAAGCAAGGGGAAGCCTTGACGTCAAGCTCAACTGCCGCCTGCACGGCGCGCCCCGCATATGCCTCTTTCCACGATCCAGATCGCCCGCCAAGCTTGGCGCGTATTGCTTCCAGGCGACTATGCAGCTCTTTCAACTCAGGCACTTCCGGAGAAGAGAGAAGGGACTCGATGCGATCGCACAGCGCCGCTAGAAAATCGCGAGATCTTTCACGCAGTAAGTAACCGACGAGCGCCTTCTCAAATAGAGGGATGCCCGTGCTCTCTATGCGCTCAAGATCGCCTTCGAGCCTTGCTGCAAGTGCCTGCGCAGCGGACACGGAAAAAACGGGGATATCCTCAGGCCCAAACTCCTCGGCTAATCTCGAATGAATGAATGCCAGGACCTCTTCGCGCTGCTGCGCCGCGCAGAGATCTTGCTTATTAACTACGAGAAAGATCCTCCGACGGAGCTCGCGTATCCTGGCGAGAAAGACGACTTCTTCCTGTGACAACGGAAGCTCGAAACTCGTCACAAGCACCAAGGCGTCGATATGCGGCAGAAATCGCTGGGTGGTTTTCGTGTTCTCAATTACTGCCGAACCCAGTCCCGGCGTGTCCACGAAGAAAGCGCCCCTACGAAGCAGTTCGGCCGGGAGCTGTACCTCTGCCATATCGATATGCCGCTCGTTTCCGGGATTGCCTCGTTCGGTAATCCAGTCCGGCAGTTCCGAGAGCGGAACGTCATACGTCAGGTTGCTATCCGCAAAATGCATACGGACACGCTCCCATGTGTTGTAGCTGACTGCAGTAATAACCGACGTGACTGGGACTACACCTGTGGGTAAGCGATCCATGCCGAACATGGCATTCAACAACGTGGATTTTCCTCGACTGAACTGACCAGCAAGCGTCAAATAGAATCGATCTTCGGCGAGTCGCTGAAGCAAAGATTCAAAATCCTTTTGCAGCGTTTCGTTTTTTGCACGCCATGCGGCCGAACTTGCCTCGCGAATCAAACCAGCCACTTCGAACTTCGTCTCTTCGTAATGTTGTAGTCGAACCTGAGGTTCCTCTTGCGGCTCAGCGAGACTGTCTGCGCCAACGTGACTTTCCGTGTCCGTTGGTTTTCGCTCTGTTCCCATTGGTCGTCTCCCGTCGCGGTCGACAACTATAGATAGTTGTAGGAGTCATTTGCCCAGCGGGCGGTTAGAGGTGAACTCCAACACCTATCTTTGTCTTTGGGCTGCGTAAATTGACAAGAAGACGAAGCACTACGTCCACCGACCGTGCTTTGCTATCTGCCATCATTCTGTGAGCGATCTCATCTTCCACGGCTTCTTGCGCGAGATCATAATGCTCGGCCAGAGCGGCTCGGGCCTCCGTCCGAAGAAACCAACCTGCGGAAGGCAATGTCTCGATCATTCGGCGTACTGCTAGCCGCTTTTCGGGATACGGGGCGACTTCTAGAGCCAACCGAGCGGCGGTGATCACGATCTCTGGGTCGGTTTCATCGAGGAGGCTCCGCAAAGCCTTCCAGTCTTGCTCGCATATCTTCAAATCGCAAAGGATTCGCAGAACCCAGCGGCGCCGCTGAAGGCTCGACGGGTTCTCCTCTTCAGGCGACGGCGTGCGGGCTGTGGCTGCGTTCAAAAGTGATGGCCGCGCGGCAGGACCCAGCGAACGAATGGCCTCCTCCGCACACGAACGGCAAACGTCATCGCCCAAGGCCCACAGAAGATACGGCATGGTTTCCACACGCCGGAACTCGCCAAGAGATTCCACGATTCCAGGAAGCAGATGATCCATGCCCACCGTTGTCAGGCATTGAAACACGTCTTCGGTTTGCCAGCGTCCCAGTTCCCTTGCAGCAGTACTCAGCACCGCGTCTTCTCCCATGCGAACAACGGCGTCCTTAATTGCCGTCGGCTGGCTCAGAAATTCGATGAGCACTTCCTTCGCGCCCAATTGCGCCAGGGTTTCAACGGCTAGTTGTCTTGGTTGGTAAATGCCGCGCGGACGTCCCTGGATGAGAAACGCACGTAAGGGAGCGATCGCCCGTTCGCCACAACCAACGAGGGCGGCAGCTGCCATGGCACCTCCCTGAAGAGACTCCAGGTCTCGTACGTGCGACTCGATCTCCTGATCCGTGAAGTCTCTGAGGTTCATCGCGTTTGAGATTGAGAATGTCTCCATTTCGAGTACACGTTCTTCCCTGCATAGCGCGCCTTTTGGCCCAGCTCGTGCTCGATTTCGAGCAATCGGTTGTACTTCGAAATTCGTTCACCTCGACACACGGATCCAGTTTTGATCTGTTGGACATCGGTTGCGACGGCGAAGTCGGCGATCGTCGTATCGTCGGTTTCGCCCGACCGATGGGAGATTACGGCGGTATATCCATTACGTCGGGCCAGTTCGATGCAGTGCAAAGTTTCGGTAATCGTACCAATCTGATTCAGTTTGATTAGGATCGAATTGCCGACCCCACGCTGAACTCCCCGGGCGAAAATTTCGGGATTTGTCACAAAAATATCATCGGCCACGAGTTGCACCTTCGGGCCCAGCCGCTGTGTGAGACGTGCCCAGCCATCCCAATCGTCCTCAGCCAAACCGTCTTCCAGCGAGTAGATCTCGGGATATCGCTCGAGCCAAGTCGCCCACAATTCGATCATCTCGCCGGAAGAGCGTTTCGATTGGTCGGATTTGCTGAAAACGTAGAGACCACCCTCATAGAACTCGCTGGCCGCTGGATCGAGGTTGATCGCAATACCGGACCCAATTCGGTAGCCCGCTTTGTGAATAGCCGTCCTGAGGAGCTCCATCGCTTCCTCGTTAGATCGCAAACGGGGAGCGAAGCCACCCTCATCGCCTACGCTTGTTTCATATCCTTTGCTCTTTAGGATCTCCTTTAGGGCATGGAATGTTTCGGAAGCAGACTGTAAAGCCTCGGCGAATGTTGAGGCCCCGACAGGCGCAATCATGAATTCCTGGAAGTCCACATTGTTATCGGCGTGTCGGCCGCCGTTTAGAACGTTGAACATGGGAACGGGAAGAACGTAGCTGTCGCGGGGCGCCAGATAGTGGTAGAGAGGTTCATTCCGTTCCGAAGCAGTTGCCTTTGCGGCGGCGATGGACACGCCGAGAATCGCATTGGCTCCTAGGCGAGCCTTATTCGCCGTGCCGTCGAGCGTAAGCAGCGTCGCATCAAGCGCTTGTTGCTCCGAAGCATCTATCCCCAGCACCGCGGGACGAATGACTTGCAAGACGTTTTCGATCGCCTTACGAACCCCCTTTCCCGCGTAGCGTTTTGTATCTCCGTCACGCAGTTCGACGGCCTCGTGTTTTCCCGTCGAAGCTCCTGACGGAACCTTTGCGACGCCGATCGCACCGCTATCCAAGGACAGGAGTACCTGAATCGTGGGATTGCCACGAGAGTCCAAGATTTCCAGGGCGTCCAAACTAGCGATTTTTGCCATTCGTCGTAATCCTCATCCTGGGGGTAAGCCCCCGAACTTCAGCACGTTAATCAGCTTTTGTTGGATATCTTGACCGACCGGCATTGACCGGATTTTCTCGGCTGTCTTTTCGACTGCATATGGGTAGGAACGCAGGCTGACCTGGCCGTTTTCCCATACGGCATAGCAAGCGTTCGGCTTCCCGGTCTTAGGCTGCCCAAGGCTTCCGGGATTCACAACGGTTTGGCGATTGAACGATCGAACGAAGGGGAGGTGCGTGTGGCCCACCAAGATCACGTCGGCGCCTAGTTGAATACAGTCATGAAGCCACTGATCGGACTCGGCTTTGCGGTATTCGTAGAGAGGATCGGAAGGCGTTGCATGGCAAAGGAAAAATCGGGACTTGGATCGCTTCACTTCGAGACGTTCCGGCAATGACCGCAGATATTCTTTGTGTGTTGCGGTCAGGATCGTATCCGAAAATTTGCGGGTTTCCTCTGCCATCGCACGGAAAGGGGCGGAACATCGGGGATCATCTCCATAGCCAAGGCACTGATCGTGATTGCCACGAATCACGATGTCCGCTTTCTCCATCACGAAATCAACGACTTCTCTCGGTTCCGGACCGTAGTTCACTAGGTCTCCCAATACCCAAAGCTCGTCGTAGTCCGCAGGGAGCGCCGACAAGGCATCGAAGTTTCCGTGTATGTCAGAAAGGATGGCGATCTTCATCGACGCCTTTTCAGACGCTTTCCGTTTCATGAACCTTTTCGGTTCTTTTGTTGGGAATCGTCGCCGGGGACATGGCTCCGCGACAAGGATTCCCTGTCAGGAGTCATCATCTGTCCCGGCTTCAAAGGGACAGCGGTTAAGGCCGAACTCCTTGGCCTTCAGGCTAATTTTACTTCACCTCGAGGTGAAGTCAATCACCCGCGGCGGACAGAGCCAATGTTCGTCGTCTGCCGCTTAGGAGAGCCGGTAAAGAAATAAAATCAGAACCAAGAAGCCGAGCGTGTAAGCCACGTAGGCATTCAGACGGCCATGATGCATGCCAGCGAGGAGTCTTGCAAACCAACTAATCGCATCGCCGACCGGATGAAAGAACAAACGATCGACCAGATGCATCTCTTCTCTTCTTCTCAGAATCGCAGTGCGGAAATGGACCGCGACGGTATCTCGCGTGTCCTCGATGATGTTCGGCCGGAAAATCGCCTGAAAGACCACCCGAACTGGATTCGAAAATCCAGTAGCCGTATACGTCATTTCAGGCAATAAGCGCGGGATGCCACCAGCCCATAGCTCATTACGAACTACCCTGCGTTTCCGTGTACTTTGGCGGACGATGAACCACGTCAGCAGTAGAAAAATCCCGAGCGCTATGAAGCTGTAGGAAGGCGAACTTGCGAAAATGACCGGATTCCGCTCCGCACCTCGCACCAGAATCACCAGCCCTTTCCCCGGTAACACTTTCCCCCCAACCTGAGCGCCAATGTTATGGAAGTCTTGAAGAAAGGCTGAAGGAAGTTGCTGATTCGTCGCGGTGGCCGTGAAAAAGGAGGGCACGAGTGAGCTGGTTGCGCTCGCTCCCACCATCGGTTCCACAGCGCTATTCAGCACCGGAATGACGTACGTGGGAAGAATCCCAAGCAGAAAACAGCCAATGGCTAGATATGCCAGCGGAAATTGCGGCCAGCTCGCCTTCTTTTCTCCGCGGAATTGCCAATTCCCACGGCGAATGCCAAGAAAGCTCATTGCATACGCCTTCACGAAGCACGTCACCGCTAACGCGGCGGTCAGAGCTAATAGCGCTCCACAGAGGGCGAACAGAATCTTGACTGCGGGCGAGAGGAGCGTGGCACTGCGGAGCAGCGACTGCAGCGTCAACCATTCGCTGACAAAACCATTGAACGGCGGAATGGCGGATATCGAGAGGCATCCGATCAGGAATAGCGCAGAAAGGGCGGGGAGGCTATGTGCGAGACCGCCGAGTTGGTCCATCTGACGAGTCCCTGTAGCAGCCTCGATGTCGCCGGCCCCTTGAAACAGCAGTGTTTTGTAAAACGAATGGTTGATCATGTGGTAGAGAGCTGCCGTGAGCGCAATGGCCGCCGCGATATCATGGCCCGAACCGTGGAAAACGAGCGAGGCGCCAATGCCCGCCACAATGATGCCCGCATTCTCGATTGAGCTGTGAGCCAGCATTTTTTTCATGTCGTTGTCGGTTGTCGCATACAAAATGCCTACGATGGCGGTGATGCTGCCTACAAGTAGAGCAATCAAGCCTGGGCCGATGCCGAGCGGCGAAACGATATCCGTGTCGAGACGCAGAATTCCATAGAAGCCTAGGTTCAAAGTAATCCCCGCAAGCACAGGTGTGAAGATCGGAGGCGTGGCGGTGTAGCAACGTGGCAGCCAGAAGTTTACAGGCACCAGTCCGGCCTTAACGCCGAAGCCAAAGAAACTAAGTAGGAACACGCCCCACACACCGGCGTGCGAAAGGTGAGCACCCGCCAGTGCCAGCGCTGGAAACGACCAATCCGCTGCCCCGCGGCCTACAATTGAAAACGCCAAGACGACAGCCAGGAATCCCGCCTCGCTCATCGCCAGCATAATCAAACCCGCGCGTGAATCCGTCTGCTGACCTCGTTCATAGTTCACAAGCAGGTAGCAAAGGATTGACATGCACTCCCAGCTGATCAGGAATAACAGCGCGTCGTTTGCGATCAGAATAAGAACGATCGAAGCCATCAAGGCAAAATGTAGCGTCCCGTATAGCCGTAACGGATAGCGTCCTCCGAGGCGGGTTTCAAGAAAGCTGCGCACGAAGAGAGACGCAGGTAGGTAGATGACCGCTGCGGTAAACAGGAATATCGCCGACAGCATATCCAAGTGTATCGAGAATGGACCAAAGCCATTGAGATACCAGAGAGTTGCTTCAAAACTCCGCCCGGTCGTCAAGGCCACGCTAGTCGCGATTATCACCAAGACAGAACAAACCGTGCTGAATGTGGCCAACACACGTAGTGGATACCTGCCGCGAGTTAGGGCCGTCAGTACAAGACCGCCAGCGCAGAAAATGAAGAATAAGATCAACGCTCCGCCAGCCCATGTGTGCACGATTACGCGCTCCTCTCGGGAAGAGATTCTTGCGGTACGGGAGACTTGCGCCCTGTTGCCACGAGCAATCCGTGAAGGATCGCTAGCGGTGGTGGTGGATCGCCGGGGATCTCGAGATCCACCGGAAGCACGGAGGCAGTGCCTCCAGCCGACATAAAGGTTTGACCAAACACGCCGCCGGTAATGGCGCACGCTCCAACGGCCACCACGCGCTTGGGATCTGGCATAGCCTCGTAGGTTTTCAGCAGAGGAACTCGCATATTCTCGCTGACGGGGCCGACAGCCAGCAGCAGATCGGCGGCTCGCGGCGTAGCCGTGAAGAAAAGTCCAAGACGATGCATGTTGTAGAACGGATTATTCAGTTGCTTGACTTCGTGTAGGCAGGCGCCGCAGTCCCCGGCATCCACAACAATGATGTGTAACGATCGACCGTAAGCATGAGGGAACCCTTCATATTTCTCTAGTCCTGACGGGACGCTAGTCCATTCGTAATCCGACCGCCATTCGAGTGAATGGGAGTCGCCAAAGCGGCAGCGCTGGCAATGGATGCAGCGTCGCAGGTCCACTCGAGCCCACGCACCTCGAGCGGCGATAGCGTCAACTGGGCAGTTCGCGGCCGCCAAAGAAGCCTCATCTTGAGAGGGAAACTCCGTGCTCACTGGTCTGCCGGGCGATATGCCGAGAGCTGCCTCAGGCGCTCTGGGGTAGCGCGTGGTGCGGACGCCTTTTTGTAAGCCGTGCCAAAACCAAAAGCTCATTGGATCTCCCGGGCTCCTAACGGTCACACTCCGTTGCGGAAAGTCCAAAAGTCGCCAAAATAATTGGAAAATCTTGGAAAGCAAAATCCTCAACCGCCACACGGAATCCAAGCCAATTATTGAAGGATGGCGTAATGATGCGGTAGCGCTCGACCAGTCCGGAAGCGTCGAGACGAACCCAATGCAGTGTGCCGCCGATAGGAGCCTCGGACCACCCCGCAGCCACTCCAAAAGGGACCGGTGCACAGGGCACCGCCACGGGACCAGATTGAAGTCGTTTGGCGGCTTGATGGATCAAATTCCCGGACTGATATGCTTCTTGGAACAGCACGCGTAGCCGCGCGTAGCCATCTCCTTCGATCTCTCGCGGAACTTCGAAC
>JASHRI010000372.1 GCA_030037435.1 Candidatus Acidiferrales bacterium
TTTGCCATTGTTATTGCGCATTTCTATGATGCGGCGAACGGTAAGAAGCTTGCGACCTCGAAGGGTCTTATTTTCGTAAGCCTGATGCAACGCTTTTTGGATCCCCTCTTCGTCGGCACTGGCGATATCCATTGCAACGGATAGTGGCACTCGACCTTTCTCTACAGCGTGAAGCAGCCGGTCCTCGCCTTTCTTCAGGAGCTGGGTAATACCGGCGACATATACCTTGTGTACGCCAATCTTTTCCGCGATTTCGCCCGTACTGTAACCTCTAGCCTTAAGATTGGTAATCTCACGAAGCAATTCCAGTGGCCGGTGCTGACGCCGAGCGATGTTTTCGACCAGACTCATCAAAAAACAATCTTCCCTCGAAGCGTCTTTAACAATCGCCGGAATTTCCGTTTGTCCTAGTGCGATGAATGCTTCCAGGCGCCCCTGACCACAGACGAGGTCGTACGGTTTTCCATCCTTACATTCGACCCTTCGGGCGACAGTTATCGGCTTCTTTAAACCCAAGTTAGAAATATTCGAAACAATGCCTTGAAACGTCACTTTGTTACGAATTCGTGGATTTAAGACATTAATGTGGTCGACGGGGATCATCTGAACGAGAGGTGCAGTGTTACTCATGCGGCCTCCCGGATTCTAATTCTTCGAGCCATTCCGAAGAAAAAATCGAGCGTGTCGAAGCGATATGTCTCAATGCCGATCGGGTTCTCTTCTGTGATCATTAATTTTCCAAGAGCCAAATCGAGACGCGGAAGTAGGTAGTAGTCCAGTGGTTTCTCGTTATCAGAGTCCATACGAACCGCGACCGTGATGTCGGGTTCCAGTCCAGCATCGAGTCGAATGAGCCAGCGGAACGCGTCAGCATCTGTCCGTCGACACCGGGCTAAAACGACTGATGCAGTAAATTCTTGGTTCACCGTCAACAGGTCAGTCTCAGGATTATTGTTAACCGAGCCGCCGAGCTGTCGAAATTTCTCTACTACGTCATTTACAACCCGGGGATGCATTAGCCGGAGTTGACGGTTTGTTTCGATGAATTGGTAGTCGCGTTCGGGATTGTAGTCAATCAGCTTGTACGCCTGTATCAAGCTGGTGAACCGGTGCCGATAGACCGAACTGGAAGGCATCCCATCGGTTTCATCGATAAGGAGACCTGATAAGCGACCTTCACGATTGAGCAGTCCGCGAAGTTGATCCAGCAGTTCTTCGTTGCTCCAGCGCCGACTTCGCTCACGAATGATCTCTTGAGCTCGAACAAACAAGCTTGGTGGCACGATTGACTGGAACACGCTGTTAGCGCGAACCCACATCTCAGGCGGGTTCACAACGCGCTTCTTTTTGAGCTTAAACGAAACCCTGTTGTAGACATTATTGCCGACATACTTCTCATTCGTGAGAACCTGATGGACCGTACCTCGGGTCCATGGTTTCCCGAGGTCGGTTACAATTCCTCGGTCGTTAAGCATTTGGGCTAGTTTGGACTCGGCGATTCTCCCTTCCACGAACGTCTCGTAAACCCAACGAACAAGATCGACTTCCTCCTGTGGCCCGGGCACCAGGATTACTCTGTCTGTTTGAATACTCTTTTGCTCACCTCGATTGAGTACTCCTTTCGGGGCTCCACTTACATCTCTCAACATGCGGCGAAGCCCAAAACCAGGCGAACCACCTTGCCGAAAACCAAGTTCAATGAGATGGCATTGTCCGATAAAAACTTTGGCTGAAAGCTCTCGGCTGTACTCCCCAGCCATTGCACGCTTGACGCCCTTTACAATGGTCGAGATCGGGCTGCCATCGTTTTCAAACTGTTCGGCGCAATAATGGACCTCGATTTTTGCTCTTCTGCAGATATATTCGTAATAAGCGCTCTCATCGGCATCTTGAAAGCGTCCCCATCGGCTCACGTCGTACACTAAAATTGCATCGAAATCAGCGCTGCGGTTTTCAACATCCTGGATCAATTGCTTCAGTGCATCCCGTCCGTCAATCCTGAGCCCACTCTTACCGGCATCGGTATACGTGCGAACAATAACCATGCCTCGCTGGGTCGCATACCGGCGGATCACTTCTCGCTGGTTTTCGGTCGAATACTGCTGATGCTCTGTCGACATTCGGACGTATTCCGCGGCCCTGATTTCAGCTTTCGGCTGGGACTCTGAACCGCGTGCCATCGGCATTTATTCCCAGGCCGTTATGAAGGCCCCTGTTGCCACCGATCAAAATCGAACGGGGGAGGGTAGAACTAAGCTGGAATTATCAATGCCCAATAACACCAGAATGAAAGTTGCAGAACAAAAAAAATAAATCACAACGCGGACCGGATGCGGTGAGCTGTAAAACCATTCCCCGCGCCGACCGGGGGTGGTCCCTTTTTGCCGTCCCTATCCGCTATCCCAACAACAAATTGCCGGGGTAAGAGATGCCCCCCGGAAGTACCACCACATTCCGTTTACCTCCAGACCAAGCGTCCGATAATGTTGGCAACCGGGCGTGTGCGAGGTTTTGGTGACGGACAGGCCCACGAATGAATCGCTTAGAAATCGTTTATGCCTACTTTACGGCTCGTGGTCTAACGTGGCCCTTGTATCGGCAGCACGTGTTCGTTTTTTGAGTGGCCGAAATCGAGGAGCGCCGGCATGGGTAATGCCCGCATCCTGATCGTGGACAACGAGCCGCAGATT
>JASHRI010000373.1 GCA_030037435.1 Candidatus Acidiferrales bacterium
ATACGAATGATATTTCGCGTACCAGCGCTTCAGCGAGACGAAATCGCGTATGCAGTTGATACAGGTGTATTCCCAGAAATCGATTAACACCACGTGCCCGCGATAGCCATGAATCGTTCGAGGAACGTCGGTGCCCGCGTCGATCCAGGTCACATCCTTCGTGAATTCGGGCGCCTTTTCAGGTGCCGCGTAAACTGTGGCTACAAGGAAAATCGCAAAGAATAGCGCAAGCATCTTTCGCATAAGTCCACCAGGGTCTATTATCGCGCCGAACGCCGCTGCTGCCGGGCCGTTATTTTTCCGGCAGCTCGAACACCCAGATGGATGATTCGCGGTCGGGCGGAACCTGTATCTCCGGAACGAGCACCGGATACGTCGCCGTCATCGGTCCGCCGGTGCCGGTGACGACGGCCACGTACTGCTTCCCGTTGACGCTATACGTGATCGGGCACGAGTTCGGCACGTCGTTCAGCCGAATTTGCCACAGCACCTTACCGGTTGAGTCGTCGTAGGCTTTCAGAAAACGGTCGTACGCGCCCGAAAAAACCACGCCGCCCGCCGTATCCAGCATACCTGTCATCTGCGGCGCACGTTGTCGGTCTTTCCAAAGCACTTTTCTCGTTTCGAGGTTGAACGCTTCCACCCGCCCATAATTGCCGTCGGTATCGGGTCGCGGCCGAATGAACCAGTTGTATCCCGCCGATAAATTGCCGCGCTGGCCTTTCCCCGCCGGGATCAAATCCATGCACGATTCATTCATCGCCACGTACATCACCTTCGTCTCGGCGTCGTATGACCCCGCAATCCAGTTGCGCCCGCCGCCCGGATGCGGACAAATCAGGTACGGTTTGTCGCCGCCCATCACGACGTCGGGACTGATGGTCTTTTCTCCGGTTTTCGGATCGATCGACTGAATCACGTTTTGAATTCCCAAATCCTTGGAAAACACGTATTGCCCGGTTGCTGCGTCGAGGGCTTCGTAGATCGCCATTTTTCCCGACGTCACCACCAGATGCCGCTCGGCTCCGTCCACCGGCACATCGATCAGTTGGCGCTCAAACGCCCAGTCGAGATCCCACTGATCGTTGTGCACGTGCTGGAAGTGCCACACGAGTTTCCCGGTGTCGGGGTCGAATGCCATCGTCGTGTCGGTGTAGAGGCCGTCGTTCGACTGGCCCGGCACTCGATGCAGCACGGGTCCCGTGTCGTACGTCTGTCCCGCGCCGAAATATGCCAGGTTCAGCTTCGGATCGTAACTGCCCGCTGTCCACACCGAAGCGCCGTTGCGCTTGTCGTTCGGCAATCCGTTCCAACTATCGCCCGGTTCGCCCGCCTGCGCGATCGTGTGGAATCGCCACGCCTCTTTGCCCGTCTCCTCATCCAGCGCGACGATGAAATTTCCGCCCTTCGCTTGCCCGCCCACGCCCTGCATCACCTTTCCCTTCGCCACCAGCGGCCCGCCCGTAATCTGATATCCCTTCGTATAATCGGCGACCGCCTGGTCCCAGATCACGTCGCCACTCTTCACGTCGAGCGCGACCACATGATCGTCCGACGTGGGCATGAACACTCGGTCGCCATGGATCGCGATGTTGCGCTTCTGGTCGAATCGCGCGTCCTTCGGCAAGGGATGCGAATATTCCCACAGCAAGTCGCCGGTCACGGCATTCAGCGCTTCCAGCTTGTCGCCATAGCTTTCGATGAACAGCACGCCGTCGTGCTCCAGCGGCGTGGATTCGTTCGTTCCGGGCGGCAGCGACCACGCCCAAGCTACGCGCAGGTTAGCCACATTTTTGCGGTCAATCTGCTTCAGCGGACTGAATCCTTGATCGTCGTAGGTGCGTCGCCAAAGCAGCCAATCGGTAGCTGGAGGATTGTCGAGCATCGCGTCCGTCACCGGCGTGAATTGGTCCAGTGGATTCGGCAGCTTCACCACTGGGATCGGCGGAGCAAGCGGCGAGAGCGGCATCATCGCCGCGGGGCGCGAAGTGGCTCCCCGGGGGATTTGCATCAGTGCCAGCGCTGCCATGTCCGTCGGCAGCTCTGTATCGCTGGGCTGAAAGCCGTTGCTCTGGAGCAGGAACGCCACCACCGCGGCGTTCGTCTCCGGTCCCAGCGAGCCGGGACTTGCCGGTGGCATCTTCGTATTGACGTACTCGAACAGCACGGACGCCGGCCTGCCGCCCCAGTTTTGGCTGAACGTCGTCCCTCGCAGCGCGCTCGCGAACTCGCTGCCATTCAGCGTCGCGCCGTGGCAACTTGCGCAGCTCGTGGCATAGGTAGCCTTGCCGCGGTCGGCCTGCTGCGCCGTAAACGTCGCGACGTTGCGGCTGTTGAAATCCTGCGCGCCCGCCTGCAGGGGCGCAATGGCCGCAAGCGCGAGGCCCACCAGCAACATCGCGGCTCCCCTTGCGAATTCGCGCTTCGCCGCAAACTCCAGAATTGCCCTCATCGTTCACCTCAGGTTTGCCCGCGTATGAATTCCGGCTCCGGGCCCCAATAGAATTGCCGCCGCGCATTGAACCATCATTGTTTTCAGAAATCTAGCGCAAACCTGTGGAAGGGGCGTCTCGGCGGCCGATTTGGTTTTGTCTTTGTAGGGGCACGGCATGCCACGCCCGGCATCCTTGCTTGGCTCGTTCGGTCCTCGCCAGGTGCTGCGCCCGCCAACGTCGTAGACGCAGTCGGTCCCGACAACTACATGATTATCATTAGTGAACCTATGATCCGATCTTTGCCGCTTCGGTCCCGTGCTCTTGACCATACTGATCAGAACTACGGTGCGCTGCCCCAAATGCCAATTCGATCATCCGTTGCAGACCACCGAGTGTCTGAACTGCGGACTCGTCTTCTCAAAGTACGAGCCGCCGGCCAATCCTTCGGGCGCGTCTGCGCTTCCCGCACTAGCCACCACCCAGCCCGACGCAGCCATGCCTGCAAAGCCGCCCGACGCAAATATGGCCGCGGCGATGGTCTCTTCCTTTGCCGCATCTCTCGATACCGCTCTTTCAGCTCAAGCAACGGATAAATCGCCCGCTGCGGTCCGAAAAGAAGCCGACAGGGAATTCAAGTACCGCCTGCTAGCTCTGCCGCTGGCATTGCTTTTTGCCTACTGGGCCACGGGAACGGGCCTCGACATGCCGGCAGGCATGCTCGCAATGGTGGTGCACGAGAGCGGTCACGCCATCACGGCTTGGCTTGCAGGCCGATGGGCAGTGCCGATGCTTTGGGTCACCATGCATGGCGAAAGCCGATCCTGGCCTATCGTATTGATTGTGATGTGTGCGATCTTGTTCGGTGGATTTCTTGCATGGAGAGCGCGACGCTGGGAGCTCGTTTGCGCCGCTGGTGCGGTGCTCATCTTGCAGCTGGTGATCTTATCGACTCTGTCCGGCTTTCAGCAGCAAGGCCTCATCGTTTTTGGAGGCGACGGCGGCGCGCTGGTGCTGGCGACGATCCTGATGTCCACGTTTTACGCTCCCTCAGGGGGCGCGCTCCGTAAAAGCTGGGGCGTGCGCTGGGGACTGCTAGTGATCGGCGCCTTGGCCTTCATGCACGTTTTCCGAATGTGGTCGGGAACATTCGAAAAGATTCCGTTCGGCGAAATCGAGGGTGTAAACCTCTCTGACCCCAGCCTACTCACCACCATGTACGGCTGGTCCGTTTTACAAATGGTCGACCGCTACCTGCTGCTGGCCAAGGCCTGCTTTGTGGGCATGGGCGCGCTATACCTCTGGGGACTCGCCTCGGCCTACGTAGCTTCGCGCTACGCGGCGTCGCAAGAGCCGTACAAGGCAGTTGAGGTTCAACCCAGCCGTTAGCAATGCTCGCGGACAAGCTGCCGTGAGTCAGTTTTGCACCCTATTTCACGGGACGCGAACCGGCGATGAGGATATCGACCAGTCTTCTGGCGCTTTGCTTCCAGTCAGTGCAGCTCGTGACGTTCGAAACACCAACAAGAGCTCGAAGCAGATCAATTGGATCGAGGTCCTCGCGTATGTCGCCGCTCTCGACGGCGCGCTTCACCAGAGAGCGAAGCGCTTCGTGGACCTGAGCATGGCAAGCTTCGAACGCCTTCTTGGGGTCTCCAAGCAGGGAATTGAGCGCAGCGGCGATGATCTGTTTCGTCGCGATGGCGTCGACAAACAATAGCAGCCAGGCTCGCAAGGCTTCGATGGGCGACAACGTCTGAGCGAACTTCTGCCCCGATGCGGCGAGCTTTTCCACGTCGGACCGATATACCGCCTGTAGAAGGTCTTCGCGGGTAGGGAAATGGCGGTACAAAGTTCCAGGTCCCACGCCTGCCTGCTTGGCGATGTCGTCCAAGCTACCGTTCGCACCGCACCGGGCGAAGGCCGCTTTAGCCACTTCCAGAATGCGCTCGCGATTACGCCGTGCGTCAGCGCGGGGCTTTCGCTCCCTGGGCCGGGAACGTTTGGCGGTCATCCTCTCGTTAGGCATCCTAAAAAAACCTGAAACAAATCTTGCAACCGGAGACTGTCTCCGGTAATCTAAAGCAAACCGGAGACACCCTCCATTTAACTAGAAACCGGAGGGCTCGTCAAGATTGGAAAGGAGCAGCGGAAAATGACGAAGCGACTAGAAGGAAAAGTGGCGCTTGTAACCGGTGGAAACAGCGGTATCGGCTTAGCAACGGCGAAGCGTTTTCAGGAAGAGGGCGCGAGCGTAGCGATTTCCGGCCGAAGCAAGAAAACTCTGGACGAAGCGGTTGAATCCATTGGTAATGGAGTGCTGGCCATTCAGGCTGACGTTGCGAAGCTGGCAGATCTGGACAAGCTCTACGCAGAAGTTTCCAAGAAGCTCGGCAAAATCGATGTGCTGTTCGTGAACGCGGGTGTGGTGAGGTTTACGCCGCTCGGCGAGACGTCCGAGAGCACGTACGACGAACAATTTGACATCAACATCAAGGGAGCGTATTTCACGATCCAGAAGGCGTTGCCGCTCTTGAACGACGGCGCCTCGATTATTCTGAACACCAGTGTTGCCGACAGCAAAGGTAACGCCGGCACGAGCGCCTATTCAGCAACCAAAGCCGCGTTGCGCTCCCTTGCGCGAACGGCCGCTGCGGAACTGGTGGAACGCGGCATTCGCGTCAACGCGGTTGCACCTGGCCCGATTGCGACTCCGATTTTCGAGAAGACTGGACTGCCAAAGGAAGCCGTCGACGAATTCGCGAAGCAACTCGTTGCAAGAATCCCAATGAAGCGTTTCGGTCAGCCCGAGGAAGTTGCCGGCACCGTAGCATTTCTCGCGTCGCAAGATGCCTCGTACATTACCGGCGTCGAAATCAATGTGGACGGCGGCGTCGGACAAATCTAACGCACTTCCACCATTTACCTTTTGAGATCTGAAGGTCCGTGCAAGCCCGGCTGGGCCTCCCAAGAATTAAAGGAGAGATAACATGCGAGTCTTCTTTACCGGTGCCACAGGATTCATAGGTTCTGCCATCGTTCCAGAATTAATCAACGCGGGTCATCAGGTACTCGGTCTCGCTCGTTCAGAAGCCGGTGCCAAGTCCCTCATCGCTGCCGGCGCCCAGGTCCACCGAGGTGACGTCGAAGACCTGGAGAGCCTGCGAAAGGGAGCGGCCATGTCGGACGGCGTGATTCACGCCGCTTTCATCCACGACTTCTCTAAATATAAAGAGAACTGTGAGATCGACAGGCGAGCGATTGAGGCTCTCGGCGCCGTGCTTGTCGGCTCCGATCGCCCCTTTATTGTCACATCTGGTACGGGTATGGCGGGCGATCTCGGACGCCCCTCTACCGAAGCAGATGACCCACCCTCCGGCCCAAACGCGATTCCGCGCGTAGCGTCGGAAGAAGCGGCGGCCGCAGTCGCTGCGCATGGGGTGCGAGTGTCAGTCGTGCGCCTTCCGCAGCAGGTCCACGACACGCGCAAGCAAGGTCTCGTCACCTACATCATCGCAATGACTCGCGAGAAGGGTGTGTCAGCGTACGTCGGTGATGGCAAAAACCGATGGCCGGCAGTACACCTGTTTGATGCTGCGCGTCTTTATAGACTCGCGCTCGAGAACGGTTCCGCGGGAGCCAGATATCATGCTGTCGCCGAGGAAGGCGTGGCGCTTCGGGACATCGCCGAAGTAATTGGCCGCGGACTGAACGTGCCGGTCGTCAGCAAGTCCCCCAAGGAAGCAATGGAGCACTTTGGTTGGCTCGGTCCCTTCGTGGGGAGCGACTTGCCGGCTTCCTCCGCGCAAACGCAGGCGCAACTCGATTGGCGTCCGACCGAGAGAGGCCTCATTGCCGATCTCGAAGAAATGAACTATCAATCTGGTACAGTTGCAGCGTCTGCGGCGCGCCGCACCTAAGCGTCGGAATTCGGAGGACCAAACGATGGAAATCAAAGATCGCGTATTCATTGTCACCGGCGCTTCGTCGGGAATAGGCCTTTCGACGGCGATCGCTCTGTCTGATCGCGGCGGAAATGTCGCCCTTCTCGCTCGCAGCACCGATGCGCTGAAGGAATTGGCGCAGAAGCTTCCGGGCAGCTTGCCGCTCACCGTAGACGTGACGCAGTTTGATCGAGTGCGCGAAGCGATCGGCGCTGTGCATCAGCATTACGGCCGGATCGACGGCCTCGTAAACAATGCTGGCCGCAGTTATGCGGCCGCGGTCGAGGAAATCGAACCAGCGCTTTTTGACGAGATCTTCCATCTCAATGTCCTCGGGCCGATTGTCGCAATGCAGGCTGTGATTCCGGTAATGCGGGCGCAAGGCGGCGGCAGCATTGTAAACATCAATTCGGGAACCGCTTTCATGATGGTTCCTCAATACAGTGTCTACTCGTCGTCGAAGCGTGCGCTGCTTGGCTTTAGTCTTACGGCACGCGCCGAGCTGGAAAAGGACCGCATCATCGTCAGCGAAGTCTACCCATTCGTTACGGCAACGAACTTCGGCAAAACCAGGATGGGCAATCCGGCCAAGGGCGGACCGTCGGTCCCTTACGCCGATGGCGACAAACCTGAGTTCGTGGCGGGTATCGTGGTGCAGGCAATCGAAGAAGGGCAGGCTCAGTATTTCGCGAATGATCGTCTTCGCAAAATGGCTGGCGCCGGAGCCTAGATCGCCTCACTCTGGTCGAGTTTCTTCAAGGCTGTACGGTCGAACAGCCGTGCAGGAGTCGGTGCGGCTCGCGGCTAAGAGCTTCGCATGACGTACCGGCCGTGTGGCCGTTCGGCCCTGTGCCCAACCTGCAAAGCAACCTGTCCCCTCGTACTCTTCCTTTGTATGCCGCCTTTCCAGAGAATATCCATATCGACTAAGTAAGGAGATAGTTACGATATGATCTCACGACGGCATTTTTCGTTCGCCCTAGTTTTAGGTGCTGCATTCCTGCTTTCCTCGTGCGGCCGTCTGCAGGCGCTGGCGGACCAGGAGCAGAATCAAGAGGCGGACCGCCTCATCGAAATTGCGCGCGCTTACTCTCAAGGCAGCCAGTCCGCTAGCGTATCTTCTGCATTGCCCGCAACCGAAAAGCAAATGGCGCCCGCCAGCGGTTCGGTCGATGGGGCGGCCCAGGAGGAGGAGTACAAGAATCAGATCATGATGGACCTCGTCCGCAAGGACTACGACGCGCTCGATGACTCGGCACATAAAGATCGCAGCCCTGCAGCCAGATTTGGAGGTGGCACCTGGAGGGTTTGGGGCTACTACGAAGGCCTCGATACTCCTCCCCTGGGCGACAAGGCCACGGAAGACGATTGGAATCTTCAAATCGACGCGCTGAAAGCCTGGGTGGCGGCGCGACCAGAATCCGGCGCCGCGCGAATCGCTCTGGCGGGCGCTTACGACAATTTCGCACAGCACGCTAGGGGCTCGGGGTACGCCAACACTGTCTCGGACGAAGGCTGGAAGCTTTACAGCCAGCGGATTGCGATGGCCGCATCCACATTAGAGGACGCCGCCAAGCTGAAGGACAAGTCTCCCTACTGGTACTCCATGATGTTTGACGTCGCTTTGGCTCAAGGCTGGACTAAGTCGCAAGCGAAGGAACTGGTCGACGCGGCGATCGCGTTTGAACCGTCCTACTACCACATCTACCGCCAGTACGCCAATTTCCTTCTGCCCAAATGGTACGGAGAGGATGGCGATGCCCAGGCCTTCGCCGAGCAGATTTCGAATCAGCTCGGTGGCCAGCAAGGAAAATTCGTGTACTTTGAGATCGCGAGCACGATTGTGTGTGGCTGCGATTCCGACGATCCGTCACAGATCCAAACCTTATCTTGGCCGAAAATTAAAGATGGCTACGCCGTATTAGGCCAGCTCTACGGATATTCCAGCCTCAAGACAAATCGCTTCGCCTATATGGCCGCCCAGGAACGCGACAAACCGGCTGCCCGCGCAGCCTTTGCCGCAATTGGCGACAACTGGGGTCTCGGCGTCTGGCACAGCAAGCTCGATTTCCTGGAGG
>JASHRI010000374.1 GCA_030037435.1 Candidatus Acidiferrales bacterium
GGCGTGGAAGTTATCTTCGTCGACTGCGCAGCCGAAGCCTTGCAATTGAGAGCGAATGTAGGACTGAACGCTGCGAATCGCGGGCGTGTCCGGCGCATGGGGGCCGAAGCTGACCAGCTTGGCAACCTGTTCGTAGGCCTTGGCGCCGTCAAAGCCGCCGGTTTGGGACGCGGGTGGAGCGACGTCGGCTGCCGAAATCGCGAGCGGCGATGAATTTTCGGCAGGCGCAGTCGACTGGGCGGCTGAAACGGAAGATGGATTCTGGCGCGTGTTGTTCGAGCCGCAGGAAACCACCCAAAATCCAGAGAGCGCCGCAGCGGCGAGCGCAAACTTCCAGGAAATGTGCACGCTAACTGGCCTGCCCTTCGGCAAGGGCGCGCGCGCGTTTACGCCGATGGACGGCGTAGGAGACAACGACTCCGATGAAATAGAGCGCCACCATGGGCGCCATGAAGATGAGCATCGTGGTCAGGTCAGGAGTGGGTGTAACGATTGCGGCCACGATGGTAATGAGCAGCATCGCGTAGCGGAAATTCTTCAGCATGAATTTCGGTGTGACGAGACCAAAAATCGAAAGGATGAAAACCACCACGGGCAACTCGAAAATCACTCCCAACCCGAGCAACACAATCAGGATTAGGTTGAAGCACTCATTGATATCAATCCACGGTCTGACGGGGCCGGTGCTACTGAACTGTACAACGAAGGTCAGCACCTGCGGCAGCATGACAAAATATGCGAAGGCGACCCCGCACGAAAACAGAATCATGGCCGAGACGATGAAGCTCACCACCGCTTTTCGTTCGTGTTTGTAAAGCCCCGGCGCGACGAACAGCCACACTTGATACAAAACCCACGGCATAGCAAGAGCGATCCCGAGGTAAAGGCCAAAATTGATGTACAGCATCACGTAGCCGGCGGGATGCGTGAAGTATAGGTTTGGATCTTGATGGTTTCTCTTTAGCGCATCGACCATGGGCTCGAAGATGTAATTGAGCCCCTGCTTGGAGAAAGCCAGGCCGACGATCATCCCGATACCAACGGCGGCGAGCGCACTAATCAGACGTTTGCGCAATTCGACCAGATGGTCGAAAAACGACATGGGCGCGCCGGGTTCCTCTTGCGGGCGCTGCTCTGGGACGGGATTAGGCTGGGTGGTTGCCGACATCGCTCACTGGCTCTGGATTCTGCTCAGGTTTGGGTTCAGCCTGCGGAGCTCGCTCGGGTTCCTGCGGCAAGTCGAAATCCATCCCGTACAGAAACGGGTCGGGGAGCGGAGGTTCAGGAGCGACCGGCGCGGGTTCCGGCGCTTTCGCAGCCGCAGCGGCCGTGGGTGCCGTGGCGGGTACGATTCCGGGCGCCGCAACGATCGGCGGCGGCGAGGACGGTGTAGGCGAAGCAGGTTTTGATACCGGCACAGGCTGGATGCGGCGTTCGTCTGCTTCGCGTTCAAGGTCGCGCATATGGGTGTCGAAGGTCGAGCGGAGGTCGCCCGTAGCGCGGCGAAACTCGGCCATTACCTTGCCGAAGTTTCGCGCCAAATCGGGCAGCTTTTCGGGCCCGAAAACGATGAGCACCACGATGAAAATGACAATGAGATGTGGAACGCTAAGCATTTACGACTCAGCGGGAGGCATCTCCCCAGTCAAGCAGCCTTTCCCGCTCCAAATTGAATCATAGAAGAGGCTCGGAGGCGTGTCAAACGCTCGAAAGCTGTGTGTTATACTGGCTTTCGAGAGGGCGAATCGAGGTCGCATGCAATCGTCAAAACCTGTGCAGTCAACCGGCCAAGCCGGACATCCCCATTCAGCCGCGCGCAGCATCACCTTGCTGGTCTTAGTGCTGGCGATTTCCGCGCTGCTGGGCGGGCATTTCGGAGCGGCTACGACAACTGCCGCCGCTGGAGCGGACGACCAACAGCAACTGGTGAAGAGCTTCACTCAGGTGCTGGATGTGGTGGAGCGAAATTACGCGGACCCGATCGATGCCGATAAGCTCATCTACGATGGCGCCATTCCCGGGATGTTGCACGTTCTCGACCCTCACTCGAATTTCTTCGATCCCAAGCAATACGCGCTTTTCCGCGAAGAGCAAGAGGGCAAGTACTACGGCGTCGGGATGATCGTGCAGCAGTCGCGCGATAACACTCAGACCATCGTGGAAGTGCCGTTCATGAATTCCCCGGCTTTCAAGGCTGGGATTCGCCCCGGCGACATCATCCTGAAGGTGGATGGGAAGGCCTGCTTGGGATTGACCACGACCGAAGTGGCCGATCTGCTGAAGGGCGCCAAGGGAACACCCGTTCATATCTCGCTTGGCCGCGAGGGGTGGGACAAGCCCATCGAAGTGACAATCGTTCGCGACGAGATTCCCCGCCCCGGCGTCGAGTTTGCGGAAATGGTGAGGCCGGACATCGGCTACGTGCATGTGCAGACATTCAATGAGACAACTGACAGCGATCTGAGCGAGGCGCTGAAGCAGCTCGACGTGTCGAAGCTCGACGGGCTGATCATCGATCTGCGCGACAACGGCGGCGGGCTGCTGAATCAGGCTGTCGGCATGGCCGACATGTTTTTGGACAAGAACGAGCTGGTGGTGTCGCACCACGGGCGATCGTCGCCGGAGCGACGGTATTACGCGGTTCGCGGAAACCAGGGCGTGGAAGTGCCGCTGATCGTGCTGGTCAACAGCGGAAGCGCGTCCGCTTCGGAGATTGTCTCCGGCGCCATTCAAGACCACGACCGCGGGCTGATCGTGGGCGAAACGAGCTTCGGAAAAGGCCTGGTACAGACCCAATTTCCGTTGAGCGAAGACACCGCCCTGCTACTGACGACGGCGAGGTACTACACGCCCAGCGGCCGGCTGATCCAGCGCGACTATAAGAACGAGACGCTTTATGATTACCACTATAATCCTCAGCCCCCGCGCTCGCCCGAAGTGAAATTGACCGATACCGGACGGCAAGTCTACGGCGGAGGAGGCATCACGCCGGATGTGGTGGTGTCGGCGCCCAAGCCGGACGATTTCCAGGATTTGCTCGAGCGGCGCGGCGTGGTGTTCCCATCCTCGCTGCCGCCACAGGGCGTGGGCGATTTTGTGCGGTACTACCTTGGCGAGAAGCCCCAGATTACGCAGGATTTCGTCGTGGACGACAGCGTGATCGGACAGTTCAAGAAATATCTGACTGACCAACACATCGAATTCACCGAACAGCAGATCCAGAAGAACCTTCCCTACCTGAAATCGGAGATCAGGCGCGAGGTGTTTACGAGCATTTTCGGTCTCGACGCGGGTTACAAGGTTTCG
>JASHRI010000375.1 GCA_030037435.1 Candidatus Acidiferrales bacterium
GCCCCCGCGGGCACACCCGCGCGAGGAGGCGTGGCGGTAGGCGAGGGCATGGTGTTCGTCGGCATGTCAAATGCGACCTTACTCGCGCTGAACGAAAAGACCGGCGAGCTCGTCTGGAAGGCCGACGTTAGCAATCCGTCGGGCGAGCCGTCCGGCATCCCGTCGGGGGCACCACTTTATGCTGATGGATTGGTGTCGATCGGCTTGAATGCGGACAACGGATTTCGCGGACAGATTATCGCCGTCGACGCAAAAACCGGGCACGAGGCGTGGCGCTTTTACGTCGTTCCATCGCCAGGAGAACCCGCCTCCGACACTTGGCCGAAGAACAATGATTCGTGGAGGCACGGCGGAGGAGCGGTCTGGCTCGCCGGTGCGTCCGATCCGTCGCTCGGATTGATTTTCTATGCGACGGGAAATGCTGTGCCGCAATATGGCGGCGAAAATCGGCCGGGCGATAACCTTTATACAGATTGCGTGATCGCGCTGGAGAGCAAGACGGGCAAACTGCGTTGGCACTATCAGATCGTTCACCACGACATATGGGAAGGTGACGTGGCGGAAGCGCCGGTGCTTTTTGACGCGGACGTGAATGGCGAATCGCACAAGGCGATTGCGGCGATGCGAACGGATGGGTATCTCTTCATGTTTGATCGCGCTACGGGCAAACCTTTGGGGCAGATCGAAGAGCGGGCTGTACCGCAGGATGCATTTCAGAAAACGGCGCCGACCCAGCCGTATCCCGTGGGTGCGGAATCGGTGCTGCCGGACTGCGAGCAGTGGAGGAAAGAGCAGATAGCCGCCGGCTTCGAGGTGGGTTGTTTCTTCACGCCCGCGTCTGTGGAGAAGCCGAATCTGCTGGGGCCGGTTTACGGGATGCGCGCCACGCCGATGGCGTTTGATCCGCAAACCCGGTTCTTTTATGTCACGGGCAATGCGGGCTTGCAGTGGTTCCGCCGAGAGAACGATCCAGATTTCTTCAGCCTAAGCTTGAGCAATCGCGTTCCGGGCTTGAGCAAATTGAGTTATGGCGTCCTGGCCGCGATCGACAGTCGCACCGGCAAGGTTGCGTGGGAAAAGAAATTCCACGGAGCACGGCCGAGCGGCGCGCTAGCAACCGCGGGCGGACTCGTGTTCCAAATGGCGGGCGACGGAAATTTGCAAGCATATGACGCGAAGGATGGTTCCTTGGCGTGGCAGTTTCAAACGGGCGCCGTGCCCGGCGGTCCTCCGATCACGTTTGAAAACGGAGGCCAGGAGTACATCGCCACGGTTGCAGGCGGCGCCGTATGGGCGTTCAAGCTGGGTGGGACGGTTTCTGCGCGGCCGGCTCCTAAGACGTCGCAGCCGGAAGACCTGGGCGGAGTGATCACCGATGCGACAACCATCGATACCGCTTCGCTTGCGAGAGACGCGGGTATCACTGGCCCGCACTACACCACCGATGAATACGAGTTCAATCCGCTCCGAGCGCGAGTCGTGGCCGGCACGCGGGTCACCTTTCGAAACAATGGCACGATGACCCACACGATTGTGGCGCTGGATAGTTCATGGTCAACGCATAGGATGGGACCGCTTGACGTCTCGTATGTGACGTTCGACAAGCCAGGCACGTACGTGTACCACTGCAAAGAACACCCGTGGGCCTACGGCGAAATTATCGTCGTCCCCGCGTCCGAGACGCCCGAACAAGGCCTGTCGGCGAGCAGATAGGATTAGGAATCGAACGCTTCGAGCTTTCTGCGAAGTTCGAGGACAGAGGATTACCGCTGGCAGATTTACTAGTATTCGCCACCAAAGCCTAATGGCACGCTTCAACGCGATTCCAGCCCGGACTCACTACAGGGCGGGAGGAATGGCGGCAGACCGTGCGAGTTTTCCACGCTTCACAATTTCCGACATTTTTGTTGCCTGGAATTTCCCGCCGAAATAAGGCTGGTCCGCCCGTAACGCCGCCGAGCGCGGTGCGAACGTGAAGAAACCATCAAGCTCCGCGCCCCACACATCGCTGAAATGCCTCGATCGCGCGCGATTGAGCGCAGGAACGACGACTGATGCCTGAAGCAGCTGGAAGCGCCAATATCGAAGTCGCCCATCACCTGAACGAGACCGGCGTGCGCCATGGCGTCGAGCATTCAGAAGAGAGGATAGAGATTCTGGAGATTTTCGAGACCATCGTGCTGGCGCTGGTAGCAATCGCAACAGCCTGGGGCGGCTACCAGGCCGCTCGTTGGGATGGGCAGCAGAGCCGGCTTTACGGCCAGTCCAATAGCATCCGCGTTCAAGCTCAAGGGCTGGCCGCGCAAGTGAACGACATCCGAATGTATGACGGCATGACCGTCGCCGAGTGGCTAAAAGCGGAAGCACAGGGCGATACGAAACTTGCCGAAATCTTCGAACGCAGGTTATGGCCAGATTTTCGGCCCGCGTTTGAGGCATGGAAAAAGACCGATCCAGTCCACAATCCAAACGCCCCGGCCGGCCCCACGCTTATGCCTGAATACCGGGACGCCGCTATGGAGCAACCCGAGAAATTGAATCAGAAAGCTGCGGCATTGTTCGAAGAGGGTACAGAAGCGCGCGAACGAGCAGACCAGTACGTGCGGGTCACCGTGGTCTTGGCGACCGTACTGCTGCTGACAGCAGTTGGTCAGCGGTTCCGCACGGTGCGGATCCGAGCCGGACTAATCATCCTGGCGTTCCTAATCTTGATCGGCCCGTTGTGGCGCATCTTGATGCTGCCCCGCATTTGAAAAATATCGAGGACGGCTGATGGCTTCTCGAAGAGCAAGACCCAACGTGATCTACTTCCTCGTGGATAACCTCGGTATAGGCGAACTGAGTTGCTACAGCGGCGGTCCCTTGCGCGGTGCTACTACCACTCGTATCGACGCCTTCGCGAAGGAGGGCATGATGCTCCTCAACTTCGCACCTGAAACCCAATGCACACCGTCCCGCTCAGCGCTGATGACGGGGCGCTATTCGATTCGATCCGGCAATCAATCAATTCCGTTCGCCGGGGTGCTCGGCGGACTGGTCAAGTGGGAACGAACCTTGGGTGACATTTTCTCTGATGCGGGATATGCCACAGCCATTGTTGGCAAATGGCACATTGGCGATTCCGCAGGCCGCTGGCCAACCGATCACGGATTCGACGAATGGTATGGAATTCCGCGTTCGTATGACGAGTGCCTGTGGGCGGATGACCCCTGGTACGACGCCAGGCGTGACCTGGTAACACATGTGCTCGAAGGGCGGAAGGGCCAGCCCGTGAATGAGTTAGAGCAACTAACGGTCGATATTCGGCGTGAGATCGACTCCGAGTACTTGAGGCGCGCGAAGACTTTTCTCAAACGCAGTGCCGAAGCGAGCAAGCCATTCTTCCTATATTTCAATCACTCCTTGCTGCACCTTCCGACGATTCCACGCGCCG
>JASHRI010000376.1 GCA_030037435.1 Candidatus Acidiferrales bacterium
GTCCCGAAGTTCGACGAGCAGATCAGCAGCATGCTTCCGACCCTGGCGCGAATGTTCAACTGCATGGTGATTCTCGATCCGCTGACGGCCAAGGCGCTGGTGGATCAGGGGTACGACACGAAGGAGAAACTGTCCGATTGGCTGTGGAAGAATACGACGATCACGGCGAAGGAATATCGGGAGTCATTCCTGGCGCACGTGTGGCTCTATCCGCGGGCACTGAAAGGTGAGGAGCCGTACGCGACTTGGTGGAAGGCGGCGGATGACACGCAGATTCCGTGCTGGCCCAAGTCGAGCGACATCCACCTGGTGGTTGCCGGCGGGCAGACCAACGCGTTCTTCCAAGTGGCGAACATGAATTACAGCCGCAGCGCCTCGATCGATAAGTGGATGTAACCCGATCATGCGAGGGTCACCAGGGAGCAACGGGTGAGCCGTCCCGTGTCATCGGCGGAATCGGGGAAATCGGTTTGCGATATATGCGCCGGTACAACTAGCCCAAACGGATGATTCAGGGGCGTCGGTTCCCGCATATTCAGCCCTTGACGCCGTTCGTGTTTGATTTGCGCCGGGGGTGATAAAGGAGAAGCCATGCTCATTGGCGAGCGGTTGCGAGAGTTGCGCGAACAGAGAGAGCTTTCGCAGGGCGATATAGAGAAACGTACTGGCCTTCTGCGCTGCTACATTTCCCGCGTCGAGAACGGCCACACAGTTCCCGCCATCGAAACGCTAGAAAAGATGGCGCGTGCCATGGAACTGCCGTTGTACAGGCTTTTCTATGAAGGAGAACGTCCGCCCGAGTTGCCTGATCTTCCGAAATCGAAAAATGGGCGACACGCAGAATGGGGCGAGAGCGCCAAAGACGCAAAGTTTCTGCGTCAGTTCCGGCGTCTATTGGCGCGGACAAGCGAGAGCGACCAAAAGCTATTGATGCACATGGCTCGACAGATGGCGGGACCCGAGCGCGTGAATCGCTAGAGCTCTGGCGCCCTCGATTTGCGACGACTCTAAACCCCGTCACCGGCGGTTGCGACAGTGAGGGCAATTCTCCGTTCGGGAATGTGTGGTGGCAGAATGCCCTGTTCAAGTCGATGTTGGACCCAATTGGACCCAAATCGAAGGAAGAGGACGCTGCGTAAGTAACAGAAAGAAGTGGTCGGGGCGAGTGGATTTGAACCACCGACCTCCTGGTCCCGAACCAACAAGGCTAACGATAGCAAGTGCCTCAGTTCCAACCTCCGTTCTGAAAAACAAGAATTTAACCCGCTAAGTTGGTTGTGGCTGCATGTGGCTGGGTGTGCGCGTCTGTTCGCACGGTCACTACAAAAGTCACTACAGTTTCCCGAGTGGCCCGGCAACCTCGGAAATGGATGTGCTGCATGAAACTCACCCGAGAGCAAATCCAAATACTTTTCTGCGAGCGCGGCGTCTGGATCACTGAAGCTTGCGATCGATGCGGGAAACTGCTCGGCGCAGTCCGTTGGACGATCAAAGGCCAGCCGGGCGAGTGGTGCTCGGCGCAATGTCGCGATGGAATCAAGGCCCCCGAACCGAAAGTCGCTGCGAGCGCGCAGTCAAAGAGACGCGTCGGCTCGCGAAGGAGCGGTAGGTCAAAAATTCACGCAACAAACGCGGACAGGCAGCGTTCCTACAGAAGCAGACTCCAGAATGGCCTAGCGTTACGAAATACCCCCTCGCAAGCGATTGAAAATGCACTCGTAGCAGACGTGAAAAACGGCTCCTGCGTGGTAGGGAGCCATCCCGCGCCATCGGGCCCTAGAAACGCCTCCTGCGCAGGAACGCCAGTCCAGGAAATTGTTAGCGTACGAAGTATGTCGCTCACGGATGCAGGCGACGTAGCGCGAATCTGTTGAGAAAGGAGCAAACGAACCGTGGCTAACGGCTATCTGCAAACCTATACCAGTCCCAAGACGGGCGCGACGTATGGTTTGACGGCGCAAGGGCAATGGACTCAAATTTCAGCCCCCAAGAAAACGTCTGTGACTTCTTCGAGTAGCGTCGTACAGTTCGACTGGTCGAAGGCGCAGCCGGTCGTGGATTGGAGCAAGGCGAAGCCAATATCTAAAACACAGACGCCTTCTACGATTCCGCAGCATATCGAGAAAACGATCTACAGCATTCTTGGCGTTGACGAATGACGCCCAGAAATTGCTTAGCGTGGGGGAGCCCTGAAAGAGCCGAGACGGAGAGCGCCCTTGTTGCGGGCGAGCCGTTACGAAACAGGCGGATGAGAAGTGATGGGGCGGAATCCTGCCAGCAGATCGCAGGTCTCAATCCGGAACGAAAGAAAAAGGAGCGCTAAAATGTCTCGTAGCACGAAACCTGCAGTGGTTAAAAACGCGGTCATTGCTAAATCCGCGATGGGTGAGAGCAAGACACAGATAGCAGAAGATTTAGGTATCACTCGCAATACGGTGCGCACAATTCTGAGTGAGGCCGAAATTGACCAGTTTATTCAGGAGGGCAGATCGAACTGTATGCGGTTAATTCCAAAGGCAGTGAGGGCCGTCGATAATGCTCTTGAAAATCTCAATCCCAGCATCGGATTGAGCGTCTTGGACAGGACTGGAGCTTTGAAGTCCGAAGGTTCTGGTCCATCGATCACCGCAAACAACTGTGAAATCAGAGTGAGCTATATTCCCGGAGAAATACGCAATCCAGCCGCACTATCGGGTACCGATGATCCTGTGCGCAGGGAAAGTTGAGCGCATCTTTTGGGCCATGTGAAGCAGTAATCTCTTGTCGCCGTCGCTTGTCTGCGCCAGCAGACGCCGGAACTTTCTGAGAAGTTTTGCGTCCCTGCCGCGACTACCCCATTCCAGCTCACGCCCGTCTTTTGACTCGGGCAAAACAGGGGCCTTGGGCTTGTCGCCTTCATAAAAAACTCGATACATCGGAATTTCCATTGCGCGGGCTAGTTTTTCTATTGTTTCGACCGCCGGAACCGTATGGCCGTTCTCTACACGCGAAATGTAACAGCGAAGCAAGCCAGTACGTTTTTCGATGTCGCCCTGGGAAAGTTTCCGTTCCTCGCGTAGCGTGCGCAGGCGTTCGCCGATCAGCATGGACTCTCCTTTGTGATTCCCGCCCCGGTTGCAAATCATAACTTACAAATCGCCGCATTATTACTCGGAGCGTACGCACCGTTGGTCTTCCACTTTCCTGCAGACTGCGCCGTTTCGACCGTGAGCGTGAAAATGCCGTATTTGACGTTGTACGGAACTCGGAAAACCGCGAGCGCGAAACGGGGGAAATCCTGATGGGCCGGTTCGGTAGATCCGATTTATCGGAGCTAGTGGTGGGTGGGAATCCAACCGGCCCGCGCCAGAAACCAGAGAACTGCCGCGATGACGACCATCAGTACCCAAAATATGACTGTCCTAAGATTTTTGCTTTGCCGTTCGTCCATGCGCAAAGACTAGCCGAATTTCACTCCAGTGTGAAGCGGGAGACACTCAAAATGGGCCGCCTCGGACCGTGTAAGCGCTGCGGTCTCGGGGAAGCTTCTAACTGCTCGGGGCAGCGCGGCAAAAACATCTGATTTCGCCCCGGTCGATTGCTTTCACTTTGCCCATTCAATCTGAGGCGATTACGGTTTCGCGTAGACGAGGGTTTTTGGCCAACTCTCGCTGACCGGGTATTAGTAATCAAGACGTCCGGTAACCGACTTACCGGGCAGTATGGATATTTGCCGCTAAATCTCCGGCGCTCTCGGGTATTCGGCCTTTTGGCAGCTCCGGACTCGGCACGCGGCCCACCAACGGCAGCGGAATTAACAAACCATCTTTGACTCGATATCTCAAGCCACGCCAGCAAATCTGATCTGAGACAATGGCCGCCGTCCAGGCTCCGAAACTGAAAGCGTCGCGCAGCGGGACGAGCCAAATATTCTTTCGCGTGGCCGGATCACCAAGACCATACACACCCACCGTCCAGGCCATCGCCAGCCGCAACAGAAAATATCCCAGTAGGTATGCAAGGCCGATCGCGTTGGAAGGCGCAAGAAGTGAAGCCAAAATGGCCCAAGGCAAACCAAAGGTAAACGCGAGTCCATAATAGCCGAGCCTCCGAACATTTCGAAGCCCAACGGACCAACGGATCTCGTGCTCCATGAATTGGCCGATCGTTTCTTCGGGAAATACCATCCACACGTATTTGCGCATCAGCTCGACGCGATATCCTCTCGATGCTATCCGCCTACCAATTTCAAAATCGTCCGAGTGATGATTGGCGATCGCTTCGAAGCCACCAACCTCGTACAAATGCGATTTCCTTATAGCTAGCATCCAGCCAAACGCGAAGCGCATATTTCCTTCCAGCTTACGAGCAACAAGCGCACCTGCCGCTGAATCAGATGGAACACCCAGAGCGTCCAACGCCGACGCAAAGCTTCTGCCGGGCATCCCGCGGAACAATGCCGTCACCAGGCCAACCTTCGACTGGGAGAATGGCGCAACCATCTCACGCAAACAATCAGGCTCAACTCGCACGTCGCTGTCGCTAATCACCAGCAAATCGTGTTTCGCCTCTTGCGTCAGATGGCAAAGTTTGTTTACTTTGCCGTTTGTGCCCACCTGAGGCGGTTTGATCAGCAAACGGATTTGGCGCTCGGGAAAATCGCGCTGCAATTTTTCAACGATTGGGGTGGCTGGGTCTTCCCTGGTCGGCACGGCAAAAATGATCTCGTACTCCGGATAGTCGAGCCGGCAGAAACTTGCGAAGTTTTCATAGGCTTCCCGATCCAAACCTCGAACAGGTTTCAGAATGCTTACCGCCGGCGTGAAGGAAGCGTTCAGCGGCAAGGTTTTTCGCACAGCTCGGAAGTGACGCAGCGCGCAATAGATCGCCAGCACGTAATACACGAAAGGAGCAATCGCGAGAATCAGTATTGTGCTGCGCAGCAGATGAACCATGATGTTTTCGCCCTGAGCATCGTCACACCAATCACTCGCCAATCCGCCGGTCCAGCGGACGGCCGTTAATCGACGAGTCAGCGCGCCAATCACGGGGACCGTTTCGGACGGTCCTCCAGACCCGTTCGCGGTCAGCACACACCCGGATCAACGCACAATCCGAAGTCGCCAGTGATCCCTGAAAAAACTACGTGCCATAACTACGGAAGGTATGAACACACGCTGGACGGATGTTCTACACTCTTGTGGCCGAATTTCAAGCTAAAAGTTTTCTGTGGAGATCATGGGATTGGACTAAGCCCCGATTAACGCTGCTCACCGGACAAGCTCACTCGGTGTGAAATTCCTGGCGCAATGGCCCGGTTTCCCAGCGTTTTCACTGACGAGGACGAGCACTAGAGAGACGCCGCCAAACCATCCGGACTCGCTATTGGCCTGGAAGTGGGCTTCCGGTCTTCATGCGTGGCAAAAACCCCGCTTTGGCCTTTTTGCCTCGCTATTTGAAGCGTCCGACGCGCTGTCCGGGCCGAGCACTGCATCACTCGCGCGATCTTGCGCCAGCTCCGCCCCTTTTTGCGTAATGCGGCAATCCTGGCGACGTCGACCACCGTCTTGGGCCTTCCCAGACGTTTCCCTTTGGCACGCGCGTTTCTCAGGCCAGCGCGCACGCGTTCGCAGATTAGCGAGCGTTCGAGTTCGGCCACGGCGCCGAGGACCGTAAAAACCATCTTACCTGCCGGTGTGGACGTATCGACACCTTCGGTGAGGCTCACGAACTCAATCCCGAGCGCCTGAAAGTTTTCGAGCGCGCGCAACAGGTGGGAGACTGACCTGGCGAAGCGATCGAATTTCCAGACCACGACAGCATCAAATCGACGGCGGTTAGCGTCACCTAGAAGCCGGTCGAGCTGCGGCCGCTTTTCCTTTGCGCCGCTGATTCCAATGTCGACGTACTCGCCGGCGAGTTGCCAGCCACGGCGCCCGCAGTACTCCCGCAGCTCGCGCAATTGCATCTCTGGTGACTGGCCGTTATTCGACGTGCTCACGCGGGCGTACAGCGCAGCTCTCATGGACGTGGCTGCTTGTCTTTACGAGACTCTTTCATTTGCAGCAGCATCTGCGCGATCTTCGCTTCCGCTAGCTGTTCGGCGAGCCGAAGCACGAGCTCGTCTATGTCCCTTCGCAGATTCGAGGCCAGGTTCATGCGCGAGAGTAAGAGGGTCTGCAGGGTTTCCTCTGAAGCCCTGGAAAAATCCTCAATCGCGATAGGCGTCTTGATGCCCTCGATTTTCGCAAGTGCTTCGGCCAATTGGTCCGTACCGATCCCAGTCTTCCTCAGTTTCATCGCTTCCTCTCTTTCACCGTGGATTTTTCAGGGAGCGCTGGCAATTCCTGCGCTAAGGCTTCTCGCGCCATCTGCAGCGAGTCCTCGAAGTGCAGATCGGTTTCTTTGGCTTTCTCTCGCTTACGCTTGCTCGCTTTCAGGCGCTCGCAAGAGCGGCCATAGCACCTTGTACAAAAGCCGTTACCTGTGTGCCGCCTGTCTTTCGCGCCGCACACGATGCAGCCCCAGTCCTCGAAGAAGTAGGTCCACTTCCGTTGCTCTATGACGGTCTGCCGCCGTTTGATTTCGGAGGCGATCTTCTTCGGGCGAAACCACGGCTCGAAGTCCGCACCCGCATCGGACATGATCTCGGAGACCTTTCGCTCGACGGCCACAGCAATAAGCCGCTTGAAGTCCGTGGCCGTGCGTGGTGCGGGTGCCAATAGCTCGACAGGTTCAGGCTTCCGTTTTTTCGCCATTGCCATCTCCGTGAGGGTGCGCCTTCGAGTGAATGCGCTTCAAATCGTCAACTGTCAGGTGCGTATAAAGCGCCGTGGTGGCTATTCGGTCGTGGCCCAGAAGGTCCTGGATTGCCCGGAT
>JASHRI010000377.1 GCA_030037435.1 Candidatus Acidiferrales bacterium
ATCACCCACGAGCATTCCGACCATTGCACGGGCCTCGCGCAAATGGCTCGCGAATGGAATTGCCCCGCATACCTCACCGAGCCGACGCATCGCGAAATTCTCAAAATGTTTCCCGATGGCCCGTTCCAGAAAATGGAACGGATCGAATACATCCATGCGGGCGATGAATTCGAAATCGGCGATTTCAGGATCAATCCGTTCCGCATTCCGCACGACGCCGCTGACCCAGTCGGCTATGCCTTTCGCACGAATGGCACGAAAATCGCGATCACCACCGACCTAGGCTATCTGCCCGAATTAGTGAAACAGCATCTCCGCGAGGCCGATTTCCTGATCCTCGAATCGAATCACGATCTCGAGATGCTCAAGGTAGGTCCGTATCCGTGGCACATCAAGCAGCGAGTGATGAGCCGCACCGGCCATCTTTCCAATACTGTGGTCAGCGAATTTCTGGCCGATGCCGAGGTGTTCGATGGACGCGCGCGGCACCTGGTCCTCGCGCATCTTTCCGAGCAGAACAACAATCCCGACCTGGCCCGTCTCTCCGCCGAAGAAGCGCTTGGACGCCGCCAGTTCGAATTCGCGTTTCGCGGCTCATTGCACATCGCCTCGCAACGCACCCCACTCGGCCCCTTCGAGATGTAGCCGCTCCGAAAGCTTTTGCCTTTGCTTGCTCTTGCCTTTGATTTGTCCCGACGCAGGAATGGTCCTTTAACACAGAACGCATGGCGACCCGGCACTCTGCCTTTGCCTTAGGTTTGAACGTAGCGCCGCGGCCTTCAGCGCGGCATCTGGGTACTTGCTTTGGGGGGTCTAGGCTGCCGCAAGAGGGGTATCTGGCCGGCCGTTTTGTTTTTTCTCTTTGCCTTGGCTTTGCCTTCGTAGGGGGCGCTTCTTGCTGTGCCCCGCGGTCGCGTTGCGCGCCACCGCTACCCCACACACGCGTCATCCCGAGCGAGGCCGCTTTTCGGCCGATGAGGGATCTGCTCTCCGGCAGACCGGTATTTGCCTTTGCCGCCTATATCATTGAGACGCCGTCGACCGATGGCTCAAACTCCATATATATGCGGCGACTGCGTTCACTTGATCAGCCGTGATCTGAGCGCCACCTAACGGCGGCATCGGACTCCGGTAATTCTTTGGCTGCGACACTCCGTCGGTAATTGTCTTCGCGATTCCCGCGTAGCTGCCGTCGCTCCATTGCCACTTGTTGTCCGTCAGATTCGGCCCAAGCGGCGTGCCTTGGGCGTTGTCGCCGTGGCAGCCAGTGCAACCCGCCCCGCCAACCTGCCCGTGATAGATTCTTGCCCCGAGCGCAACCATCTGACGCGTGGCTCCTTGCGGGACCGGCAAATTCGCCGCTTCGCGGCCGGCATTTGGATGCATGCCTTCCGGTGGATTTGCGGGCGCTGCCGCCACTTCTCCGGCTGGAGCCGTCAGGCTCGGGCATGGAGTCACGCTGGAAGCATCGAATGGCCCGCCGCTGTAAGTGATCCGATAGATTCGTCCGGTTATGTCGTCTCCGATGTAGAGCGCGCCATCGGGTCCTACGGCAAGTCCGCTTGGACGATGCGCGGCTCCTTGCGGCGATTTGTTCGCGCCAGCGAATCCGTCCGCGAATATTTCACACGCGCCGGACGCATGCGCGCCCGAAAGCGGCTGGAATACGACGTTGTATCCGCCCTGTGGATACGGCGCACGATCCCACGATCCGTGAAACGCGATGAATACTCCATCGCGATAGCGCGCCGGGAACTGCGTCTTATCATAGTGCGCCAGGTCGTTTGGCCCCCAATGCGCCGGAAATGCGGCCACCGGCGCGATTTTTTCCGCACAGATGCCGATTTTCTTGCCGTCGCCGCCGTATTCCGGCGCCAGCACCAGCTTCTGCACGAACGAATCGTAGTAGCACTCGGGCCAGCCGTAATCGCCGTCCTTCTTCAGCAGCACCAACTCTTCCGCGGGAAGCGTAGCTTCCTGATCGGGCCTGTAGAATTGCGGCCAGTTGGCGTGCAATTGATCGCGTCCGTGCTGCGTCGAGAAGAGATCGCCCTGCGCGTCGAAGGCGAGGCCCTCGCCGTTGCGAATTCCAGTCGCGTATCGCCCTGCCGCCGAAAACGCTTGGTCGGTTTTGTTCGCATCGTAGCGCCAGATGCCCCCTCGAGTTTCCAGTTGTGTGCAGGGCATCAAGCCAGGCGATTGCGCCACCCGGTTTTTCTCCTGGCACGAATTCGTCGGGGTCGCGTCGTCCATGTATATTTCGCCTCTCGAATCTATAATGAAGGGATGCATCGGATGATCGCCTGTCAGCGGCAATCCTGAAACGATCGTGATGCCTGCGCCTACCTTGGGCGCGATCGAGCCGGCTGGCAGCGGATATTTTGCAATTCGATCGTTGACCTCCGCGTAGATCGCATTCTTGTACAGAGCGATCCCAACTCCTCCTGCTCCGCCCATCTGCGCTGTTTCGCCAAACCGCTCGATCACGTCGGCTTTCCCGGAGCCCGTCTTATCTTGCAGCGCCACCAGAAATCCGCCCTCATGAGGCGGCGTGTTGCCGTAATAGCGGCCCGACCACGTATTCACATAGACCACGCCATCGGGCGCGACCACAATATGGCGCGCGTGGCCGATTCCATCGGCGAATATGGTCGCGCAAAAGCCTGGTGGCAGCGTAAGGCCGGCATCGTCATTCGCGCATCCTTTCGTCTCGGAATTGGACTGCGCTTGCGCCCGGCTCCATGTGGATCCAATTCCCATTATGAGCAACAAAACGGCTGCGACACACAGGATGCTCGCTGCGATCTCTGGTAAGCGCTTCATTTCTTTCCTCCGAATCTCTCGGTTCAACGTGTCAAGCCAATTATATGGAGTGCTATTGGGGTCGAGGGCCTGGTTCTTTGATGAGTTCTACGCGCCACCAGCCAGGAGAAGCCATGTCTCTGCTTGTTTCCAAGACGCTCCATCCTCGCTCGAACAGTACATCCAAAAGTTCTGCAAAGCGATTCAGATGTTCGTCGTCCGCTCGTGCGTTAAAGGCCTCGAAACGGTATTCATACAGAGTCATGCTGGCGCCCTTGTTGCCGGTCAAGCGTATCACGGTTTAATATTACTCACATCGAGTTGTAAAGGCGGTTCGCTCTGCTTTCATGAACGCGGTAGGCCCTGACTGTGATACATTTTGCGATTCCATCTACGTGCCGGATGCCCTTTCTTTGGAAATGGAGAGACAACGATGAAGCCCTTCAGCACCGCGCTCCTCAGGATTTCATTAATTGCTTTCTTCCTTGTGGCCACCGTTGCCCTCGCCGCGGATCAACCAACGGAAATCACGCTGCCGGGAGCGCGCGTCTTTCCCGAAAGCATTACCTCCACCCCGGACGGCACCCTGATTGTCGGAAGCTTGGGCCACGGATATGTGTTGCGAATCGGGCCGGGCCAGACGACCGCCGAAGAGTGGATCAAGGCCGGCACGAATGGCCTGAATTCGGTCCTTGGTGTCTTCGCGGACGAGAAAAACAAATTGCTGTGGGTTTGCTCCAATAAGCTTGGCCCCACCGGCGATCCCACCGCTGTGAAGACTTTTGATCTCAAGACTGGCGCGCCGAAAGGTTCCTACGTGCTGCCGGGCGACAGAACCTTGTGCAACGATATCGCCGTAGCGCCCGATGGCACCGCTTACGTCACGGATACTTTCGGAGGAGCCGTCGACATGCTGAAGCCCGGGGCGCAGGCCTTAGAGGTCGCTGCCAAGGATCCCCTGCTTGCCGGTGCGGATGGACTCGCCTTTGGCAATAAGACGACGCTCTACGTCAACAGCGTAACAGCCAATAAGATTTTGCGCGTGGACCTCGGGCCTGACGGAAAATCCAAAAACATTACTGACTTGAAACTGCCGCGCAAGCTCGATCGTCCAGACGGAATGCGGGCGGTGGGCAAGGGCCGGTTTCTATTGGCGGAGAATTCCGGAAAAATGTCACTGGTCAAATTCGAAGGAGACAACGTAACGCTTACGACTCTGAAAGAAGTGACGGCGAGCACGCCGGCGGTCACTGCTACACGGGGCATGGCATGGGTCGCGGAAGGAAAGCTGAATTACATGCAGGACCCAACCATGAAAGACAAAGATCCGGGTACCTTCAAAATGTACGCTGTCCCGCTTCCAAAGTGATCGCGGTCCCTGCAGCGCAAGCGAATCCGCCATTCGAGTCGGTCTGAGTCATCTGTG
>JASHRI010000378.1 GCA_030037435.1 Candidatus Acidiferrales bacterium
TCGGGCTCAAGCAGATCGCACACGCGCAATCCGCGACGCGCCATTTTGTCTTCATAAGCGGGGCCGATGCCGCGCGAGGTGGTGCCGATTTTCGCCGCGCCGAGCGCCGCCTCCGAAGCGCGGTCGATTTCGCTATGGTAGGGAAAAATCAGGTGAGCGCGATTGCTGAGGAACAGACGGCCGCGAAATTCGACGCCGGATCTCTTGAGATTTTCGAGCTCGCCCAGGAGCGCGGCCGGATCGACGACCGTTCCGGGCCCGATTACCGCTTTCTTTTCGGGCCGCAGAATTCCGCTCGGCACGAGCTGCAGCACATAACGATGGTCATTGAAGATGACCGTGTGGCCCGCGTTGTGCCCGCCCGCGTAGCGCGCCGTGTAATCGAACGAGGAGGCCAGATAATCGACGACCTTTCCCTTCCCTTCGTCGCCCCACTGGGCCCCAACCACCGCTACCGCTTTCGTCTTCGTCCTATCCGGCACCGATTTTTCTCAGCTTCCTGTCCGGAATTCAATTTTTCTCAGCAACCAATCCGGCACTCAGTTTTCCCCGCAACCGCACGAGCCGCACTTAGCCCGCTCCGACGCATACATGAAAACATTACAGGAGGGCTTATACAGCAAGAGCCAAAAAATTATCCTACGCTGCACATTGCTCGAAGGCAAGCCCCGCTCGTGCTAATCAGAGTCGGTTGGATAAGGCAGAGGTCATCACTGCAGAGAAAGGATAGAAGGTATGGGAAATAAGGGTTTCAGGCGACGGCAGCTAGATGCGCTCTGCGTCGCCATCGACACTGCTCTTCGAACGCCGATCCCATTACGAACAAACCGCTCAGTTCTTGCCGAAAATCTTTTCGGCGATATCCGCCGCAAAAGGCACTCGGAACTTTTCGCCTTGATAAGCCTTGATCATCAGCACGATCCAGAGCACGAACGAGACGATAAGGACGAGCCAGTAGAGTATCGCGCCGAAGCCAAACGCCGCGAAACCGCCAGCCATCATGCTCATCCCGAAAAAGGCGCCCACGATAAACAGAAGTATGTGCAGGCCGCCGAACACGACAATCGACTGCGCCGCGTGATAGCGCACATAGGGACGCTTGTCGACGAAATACATGATCAGGCCAGTGATCCATCCGACGATGTAGCAAACCAAGCCTGCAACGTTTTCGGCCATTTGCGATGGAACTTGGGCAGCAATGGGAGCCGCGCCAGCAGCCGCACCTGCCTGTGGAGCTCCACACGCTGCGCAGAAGCCCGCGTTGTCCGCGACCGCTGCACCGCACTTCGTGCAATGTGCCATGACACACCTCCGGGAGGTACAGCTTTGCGGCGGAGCCTAGCAAAATGCTGGCTGGCGCGCAAGTGGTATTGGACCGAGCGCCGGGCGGCGCTGGATCCGCCGGCGGCGGGAGGGAGATTATCGTCGCTTTGCCTTCACGGGCGATTTTGTCTTTCGACGAGACGCTTTCTTCGTCGCGGGACGCTTCGGTTTGGAGTCCGGAGCTGCTCGGGCGCTGGAAAATTCATAGGCTTCGCGAAGCCAGTCGGTTATAGGCGCTTCCACTTCGTCGCGGTGCCGAATATGAATGACGTGGACGTGCTTGGCTTTTGACGATCGATCTACCCGTCGCACCTGGGGGACGTCGAGCGTACGCCCGAGAAATACGCAGAGTTCGAGAAAGCTCTTTTTGGGGCGCACGAAGAAATAGCAGGATTTCCGCGAGAACATGATCGACTTGTGGGAGGCGTAGATTTGCTGCTGGCCAAACGAAGCTGCAGTTTCACGCAGCCTCTCCCAGGCCTCGCGCAGATCATCCGAGAGCTCGGAGGTCAGGGCGGCTTCGGTGGTGGTCCAGCAGTCATGCTGCTCCCCTTCTTCAATCCATTGTTTGCAATGGAAACACTGTCGACCGCTCATGGCTGAATTCTGACGCCGAGCGGGCGATCCACCAAACAATTTACGGAATCAGATTTGAATCTGGGCAAATCGAATTCAAAAGGCTTATCGAAGAACGATGGATAACATGGCGCCAGCGCAGCTTGTGCGCGTGGTCGGGTGATATACTCGGACTCTCCGTGCGGAAGTGGCGGAATTGGCAGACGCGCCAGCCTTAGGAGCTGGTGGCCGAAAGGCCGTAGGGGTTCGAGTCCCTTCTTCCGCAGATCGTCTCTTCGAGTCTTCGCAAGGAATTTCCCACCGCAGAAACAGCGCACGCAGCTATTTGGCGGCGACCGGCGGTTTCTTCCAGAGCCGAACCGTGATCACCGAGGTCGAAAGATATCCGGGCACGTGAGCCGATGGATCCGGATTGTTGGCGAGGAATGGTGCGAGCGTGCTCGAAGCCAAGAAGCCTCCGGTGTAAACCTCAGGAAGCCCGCTCATAGTCAGGGTGCAATCGAAGGCGACTGCCGTACGGACAGGAGGTTGAGCTTTCTGTACCACGCACTGGCCGACGCCCGTCCATGGGATGTGCGCGAGAGTACCGGTGGCGTACATTTGCACGGGCTGATTCGGAACGAGCCGGCTGAAGCAAGCCGTGAATCCTCCGATGCCATTCTTGTGCGTGTTCACGACGCGACCGTCCGACGCACGTAGCTCGATCGACCAGAGCGCGTAGTAGTCTTCGCCAGTGGACTGGAACGGAGCCGCTGCGCACGCAGGCGTGGCGCCGGGCCGCCGCTGCGTACGAATCGTACGAAATACGTAAATCTCTTCAAGGCCAGCGCGGACCTCATCCTTATAAGAAGATTGTCCTGGTGCTGCTGCCTGACATGCGGACGCGCAGACGAGACCAGTGATCAGCAGCACTGCGAGCACATTCGTTCGGTGCTTCATTCGAAGTCTCCTTGGGGTGGTCATGTCATCGCCCGGCGCTACTCGTGACGCAGAGCTACGATCGGATCGACGCGCATCGCCCTTCGCGCGGGAATCCAGCAGGCGACAAGCGCAACAGAAGAAAGCAGAATGACCGCCGCAGCAAAGGTGATCGGGTCCGTGGGGCTTACGCCCACGAATGAATGGATCATAGTGCGCGTGAGAGCCCACGCACCCGTGAGTCCGACGAGTATGCCGGTGGCTACCAGCGTCAGACCCTGCCGCAGGACCGATTGAAGAACCGCGCCTTTGCTCGCGCCCAGAGCGATGCGAATACCAATTTCGCGAGTGCGCAAACTCACCGCAAAGGACACGACGCCGTAGACGCCCACCACCGCGAGTGTGAGTCCAATGAGCCCCATCACTCCCGCGAGCAAAGCCCCCACGCGGAAAATGAAAAAGCCGAGCGCTCCGCCAAGCGATTCCTTCATCGTTTCCACATCAAGAATCGGCATGGCGGGATCGAAATCTAAGATCTCGCGGCGGACCGAGGCGGCGAGCGACGCAGGAGCGACGGCGGAGCGAATCTGCAAGAATCGCCTCGATGCATAATTCTGTGCGATGGGAAGGTAAAAGTACGGCTTGCGATCCTCGGTGATGGTCTGATACTTGCCGTCTTGGGCGACGCCGACGACCTCCGCAAAAGGGCCCGTGGGCCCCCTGGTGCTGAAGCGCCTGCCGATCGGATCCTCGTTCGGCCAGAAGTGCGCGGCCATATCTTGATTTATGATGGCGACCAGCGGCGCGTTTTCGTCGTCTGATTCAGCGAAGCTCCGTCCACGCAGCAAGGGGATATGCATCGTTGCTAAGTATCCCGGATCAACAGAATTGAAGGAAATCGATTCGGGCTGTCGGCCCGGGGCGAGAGGGCGATTTTCGACGTAAACCGGCTCTCGTGATGGAAAACTACCCATCGGAATGTTCGCGGCCAGGCTGACCGATTGAACGCCAGGCAGTGCGCGTGCTCGGGCCTCAAGTTCGCGATAGAACTCATTGGTGCGAGCGGTGGTGTAACCGATTTCGTTGGGATCGAGCAGAACGTTGAGGACATGATCGGGATCAAATCCCAGATACGCGCCCTGCGCTTGTTGGAGGCCGCGAACAAACAGCCCCGCCACAATCAATACCATCAACGATCCCGCCACTTGCAAAACGACCAGCAGATCGCGCGTATGGCGTCGGCCTGAAGCGAGACTACGTGAACCGCCTTCGTGCAATACGCTCGTAATTTCGGTGTGAGATGCCTGCGCAGCGGGCACCAGCCCTACGAGAATCCCACAACAGATCGCTGCGCCGAAGGCATATGAAAAGACTCGCCAATCGAACACGGAATCCAAGTGCAGCGGCACATTTGCAAGATGGATCGACGAGGACAGGCCGGCGGTCCACACACCCAGAGCGACACCTGCCGCGCCGCCGAAAAGCGCCAGAAGGAAACTTTCGGTGAGCACGAGGCGGATGAGCCGACTGCGATCTGCGCCCAAGGCACCCCGGATTCCCATCTCGCGCCGTCGAGCTGTGGCTCGGGACAAGAGAATGCTTTCCACGTTCATGCAGGCGAGGAGCAGCACCAAGCCCGCGAGCCCGAGAAACAACCCGGAAATCACGCGAAATGCCGTGTTCGCATATGGCTGCGGCCGGGCCAATATTTCCGGCAGAACGCGAACGGAAATTCCCTTGTCTGAGGCCGGATATTGCTGTGCCAGACGCCGCGACACGACATCAAGAACGCTTTGCGCTTGCGCCAGGGTGACCGAATCGCGAAGGCGGGCGAAGACCAGGAGCCTCCGGTTGTTGCGGTCGGTCCAAATGCGGCTGGAACCGTCTTCAAATGTCATGGCGTTGAACGGAAGAT
>JASHRI010000037.1 GCA_030037435.1 Candidatus Acidiferrales bacterium
TGCCCCTCCTGAAAATAAACCCAGCCGAGCGTGTCCCAATAGGCGCCGAGACTCGCGACGTCGCGCAATTGTTCCGGTGTTACGCGCAGCAGGTCTACGTCTCGAAGATTCGCGTCTGTGGCCGAAACGGATTGCGTGGAGTACTGCTCGGCTTTGTCGAGTTCCACCTTCGCAGTGGCGAGGCGGTAGGCGATTTCGTTCCACACCGCCGGGGTGGGCGACATGCGAGCGCCTCGATCGAACGCATCGGCTGCTTTCACGATGTCGCCTGTGTCGAGATAAACGCGACCGAGGCTGAGCGGGATTCCTGGATTGTCGGGTGAAAGCACGGCGGCTTTTTCGAGCTCCGGAATCGCTTCGGAATCGCGATGCTGCTCGAGGAAAATTTCTCCTAGAGCGGCGTGGGCGACCGGATCGAGCGGCTTGACGGCGACCTGTTTGCGGAAAGCCATCGCGGCATCGTCATATTTCTGCTGCCGCTCGAGTGCCACGCCCAGGTAATCCTCGGTTTGTTCATCGGCGGGATCGACAGCGAGCTGCTTTTGAAACGCATCGGCGGCTGGCTCGTTGTTCCCGGCGCGAAGATCGGCGAGGCCCAGTTCGTTCCAAGCCTGCTTGTGCTGAGGGTCAACTTCGACGAGTCGCTGGAAAAGTGGAATGGCAGACCGCGGATTTCCGGCGTCGAGAGCCGCGACGCCCGCTTCGAAAAGTTCGTCAGGCGCGGCGGACGAGGGAACAGCGACCGGGCCGGGCGCGGTGTCCTCGATTACGAGCGGCTGGCTTTCGTCGCCTGTGACGGAACGCGTGAATTGTTGGTAGTCGTCCGCGCGCGTGGGGGGCAAGGAATGCATTTTGAAGGTAAGCGAGCGCTGGGCCGTAAGCGTATGGCCTGTGAACTGGTAAGTCGATTTGAATTCGGCATAATCTCGCGCCACCGAAATGCCGACAGGCGGCCGAGCACTGAAATCGGGAGGGAAGTCGAGCTTTAAGCGGACATTGATGCTGAGAGGGCTGCCAAGCTCGATACGGCGGGTCTTGGATGAAGGCGCGTCGGGCAGGCCGATCGCGAGCAGCGGCAGTTCGGTGCGGGACTGCTTGCTCGACCAATCGAAAAGATTCGATTCGGTGAAGACGAGATCAAATTCGAAGGGTTTGCTGGTGTCGGCGGGATCGCTTGGTTTCACGCCGGTTACTTGGCCATGGAGGCCATCGTACGTGAGGACGGTTTGTCCGAGGGATTTCCATTGCGACTCTGGAGTGGTTTGAAACGCGAGACGCAGCGCGAGCTCCGTATCGCCACGAAGCGAATAGTGTGCGTAAGCGGTGAGCTTTCCAAGGTCGCTCACCTTGCCGTCGACGTTGACCTCTTGCACGGACAAGAACGGCGGGTCCGCTGGAGTTTCGACGAGACGGCCGGTGCGGTTCTGTGTTGACACTAGCAGCGCTGATTTGCCGCGCAAGGGAGCGGGAAGCAAACGGAACGGCGCGACCCCGATGGTCGAATCCATCCACACGATCTCGTTGCCGAGCGGCACGGCTGTGACGACGTGATCGAGCTGCGATGGCGACGGGACGGAAGTTTCGAGTTTGCTCTCATAGGGAATCAACACGGCGTCGGCGGAAAAGCCAGCAGCGCCTAGCATCGCGGCCAGTAGCGACTGTTTGTCGCGCGCGTCGCCATACTGATTCTTAAAGACATCGGCTGCGGCGTTCGGTTCGTAGCCGTCTTCGCCCAGAGGAATGCTGACATAACGAATATTTTTTGAGACGTAGTCGTAGATCGCTTGAATTTTTTCAAGATCAGTCGAACGGCCCTGGGTCAGCGATTTCGTTTTGGCTGCGATTGCGGGAGTTGGGTCGCTGCGTCCGCGTCCGAGTTCGGCGTACCAGCGACCAACCTCATTCCATGTGCCGAACGTGCTGAGTTCTATGTCCGGCGGCGGAGATTCGCCCGGCGGAGACTTTTGCTTGGAATCGACTTCTTTGTCGGCCGGCCGTTGGATGTTCCCACGGTGCCAAAGGTAGATGGTTCTCCCCGCTACATTTGTTTTCTCGAAAGGAAAATCGGGCGAATGCACGACGACGGCGCGATTCTGCGGCACGCTGACCTCAACGCGCTCGTCGCGCGCAGGTTCGCCGGAGAGAAAATCGTGTTGAAACCAAAATTCGCCAGGCGCGAGAGGCTTTACGATGCGCGTTGCAATTTCGTACTCGAGCATGTCGCCGGCCACGAGAGCGGGCACGGAGATGTGTTTTTCCTTGACGCTCGTGTAGACGGGTGCGTCGCGCACAGTCGACGGAGTGTCGTCCTTCACGGCATCCGCGGCGGCTAGAACGACGGTCCCATCCGCTTTGCGCACGCGAAGATAGCGAACATCGATCTGCTGATAGGCCGAATTGTAGGGAAACGCGAGAGAGCGCAATTGTTGTGCGCCAGCAGCGCTTTGTACGCGCATTCGAACGGTGAGAGTGCTTTCTCCGGTGCCGTCGTTTTCGAAGCGCGCGGAAGTCAGGTATTGCTCAACGACCAAGGGATCGCGTGAGTCGGTACCGGCTGCGCGTGCGGTTGTGGCAGAAACTTTGTCCGCAGAAGACGGTGTTGATGTGGGTGAGGTAGGTCGATTCCGCAGAGCGGTAGCCGGGTGCGTCTGGGCGAGGGCCGCCGCAGGCAAAACGAGCAGGCTCACCAGCGCCAACCACCGGAAGTTCATCCGCGCCCCCTAAGTGAGATAGACGGGACCAGTTTAGGTGCGTTGGAGGCTGCGGTAAAGCGGCGATGGCGGCGGGTTGCGAACTCCTAACCGTGCGGATTTGGAGGCCCGTTGGGTGGCTTGTGGCTCGTCTCGGAAGCTATGGCAGATTCGTTGTATAAGTTATTTAAATCCAATGAGTTATTTATGAATTACGTTGGCCATATTCTGGCCGTGGGTTGTTTGCGCGGCGGCCTGGCGACATCACTCTGCGGTAGCACCGGTCGGGAAAGTCGAGCGCTAGAGCAATCGGACGGCCCATTCTTCTGGGAACCGACATCAACCTGCGCGTGAACGGCCAATGAAAAGTCGAGGAGGCTCGGATTTCGTTCAGGGGGCTGGATTTCCACAGGGATAACGAGTTGACACGCCCGCGTGTTTTTCCTATACTTACGCGGTTGTGTGGGGGCCTTCGGGCCTGGCGGTAATGAAGGGGAAGTCTTCCTGACCCGGAACAAAGAGGGACGGAACGGCAACGGAAGAGCGGCCGGAATGGGGCGCCAGTCCCGCAAAGCCGTGTGAGCCTCTCCGCAGTAAGCAGATGCAGTTCACTCCTCGGGGTGAAGCGTCCGGGCGGAGTACCTGGTAATTCCTTCGGGTGTGGCGACCTTTTCTGTTCATTCACCCGCAGTGTTCCGCGCGGGCGAATTTAACGCGCGCATAGCTGCGGAGACGCATAACTTTGCAATAAGGCAGGGGGAAAAGCGTGCCGACGTTTTCACAATTGGTGCGGAATGGCCGCGAGCAGATCCGGACAAAAACGAAATCGCCGGCGCTCGACGGATGTCCTGAAAAGCGCGGCGTGTGCGTTCGCGTATACACGCAGACGCCGAAGAAGCCAAACTCAGCGCTGCGAAAAGTGGCGCGTGCGCGGCTGACGAACAGCGCCGAAGTGACAACGTACATTCCAGGCATCGGCCACAATTTGCAAGAGCACTCGATCGTGCTTGTGCGCGGCGGGCGCGTGAAAGATCTGCCGGGCGTTCGCTACCACATCATTCGCGGCACGCTAGACGCGGCCGGAGTGGAAAATCGCAAGCAGGGGCGCTCGAAATACGGCGCCAAGCGGCCCAAGGCCGCACAGAAGTAAAGGCGGGAGACGCGAATGCCACGCAAAGGATGGGTGCTTCGCCGCAAGATTCCGGGCGATGCGGTATACGGAAGCGACCTGGTGCAGAAGTTCATTTCGAGCATGATGTATGACGGCAAGCGCTCGACGGCGCAAACGATTTTCTATAAGGCGATGGACCAGGTGGCGAAAAAGGCGAACGACGATGCTCTGAAGCTATTTAAGAAGGCCGTTGAGAACTGCAAGCCGACACTCGAAGTGAAAACGCGACGCGTAGGCGGCGCGAATTATCAAGTGCCGGTGGAAGTGAACCCGTTCCGGCGACAGTCACTGGCGATTCACTGGTTGGTGCTGTATTCGCGGCAGCGCTCGGGGCGTTCGATGACGGACAAACTGGCCGAAGAAATTATGGACGCCGCGAACGGGCGCGGCGGAGCAGTGAAGAAGAAGGAGGATGTGCACCGCATGGCCGAGGCCAACAAGGCCTTCGCTCACTACCGCTGGTAGGCGGCACCGATCCAACTGAGGGATATGGCACGCGAAGTACAACTCGCGCAGACCCGCAACATCGGGATCATGGCTCACATCGATGCAGGCAAGACGACCTGCACGGAGCGAATCCTGTTCTACACGGGTGTGACCTACAAGATCGGCGAGGTGCACGAAGGCACCACGGTGATGGACTGGATGGAACAGGAGCGCGAGCGCGGCATCACGATCACGTCCGCGGCGACGACGGCTTCCTGGAAGCGGTTCGACAAATCGTACCGCATCAACATCATCGACACTCCGGGGCACGTGGACTTTACGGTGGAAGTGGAACGATCGCTGCGCGTACTTGACGGCGCGGTGGCTGTGTTTGACGCGGTGGCGGGCGTGCAACCGCAGTCGGAGACGGTTTGGCGCCAGGCGGACAAATACCGCGTGCCGCGCATTGCGTTCATCAACAAGATGGACCGCATCGGCGCCGATTTCGACCATTCGATCCGCACCATGCGCCAGCGGCTTTCGGCCCACCCCGTTCCAGTCACCTACCCGATCGGACGCGAAGATAACTTCATCGGCGTGATCGATTTCATCGAAGAGCGCGCAATCATTTGGAAGGACGAGACGCTGGGAGCGGAATACGAAATTTTGCCGCTCGAGAAATTGTGGGACGGGGAGTATCTGAAAGCGCGGCCTGCGCTTGAAACGGCTGTCAAAGCCGGCGCATTGAGCCCCGAATTTTACAAAGAGCATCGCGAAAAAGTAGTCGAATACATCGCCGAGCACGACGATGCCATCCTGACGAAATATCTGGAACAACATCAGCTTGAACCGGCTGAACTGCGCGCTTCACTGCGCCGATCGACGATCGCGCTGAAGCTCGTGCCCGTCGTAGCGGGCGCGGCTTTCAAGAACAAAGGCATTCAGCCGTTGCTCGATGCGGTGATCGACTATTTACCGTCGCCGGTGGATGTGCCGCCGGTAGAGGGCACCACTCCCGACGGAACCGAGCCGGAGCTGCGGCGCGCGTCGGACGATCAGCCGTTTGCGGCACTGGCGTTCAAAATCATGACCGATCCGTACGTCGGGCATCTGACATACATCCGTGTTTATTCCGGCGTGCTGAAGGCGGGGCAATCGGTTTACAACTCGACGAAGAAGACCCGAGAGCGGATTGGGCGCTTGCTGCGAATGCATGCGAATAAGCGCGAGGAAATCGAATCGATTGAAGCGGGCGATATTGCCGCGTGCGTCGGCCTGAAAAACGTAGCTACGGGCGACACGTTGTGTAGCGAAGAAAAGCCCATCGTCCTCGAGTCCATCGAATTTCCCGCCCCCGTGATTTCCGTAGCGATTGAGCCCAAGACAAAAGCCGACCAGGAAAAAATGGGTACTGCACTTGCGAGACTGGCACAGGAGGACCCGACCTTCCGCGTGCACACCGACCACGATACGGGGCAAACGCTGATTGAAGGCATGGGCGAGCTGCATTTGGAGATTATCGTCGACCGCATGATGCGCGAGTTCAACGTCCAGGCCAACGTGGGACGGCCGCAGGTAGCGTATCGCGAAACGATCATGAAAGCCGCGGAAGCCGAGCACAAGCACATCAAGCAAAGCGGCGGGCGCGGGCAATACGGTCACGTGAAGTTGACGGTGCAGCCTCTGCCGACCGCGGCGCACGAAGACATGCACGAAATGTCGACCGACGAGCTGGACGAGCTGGCCAAGAAGGTAGGCGGCAAGGGTGGCAAATGGCGCTTCGACAAGGAGCATCGGCTGCTGTTCATCGACAAGATCGTAGGCGGGGTAATTCCCAAGGAATACATACCTCCCATTGAAGATGGCGTGAAGGAAGCGATGGAGAACGGCGTCCTCGCCGGCTATGAAATGGTGGACCTAGCCGTGGTGGTAGTCGACGGCACCTACCATGAAGTAGACAGCTCGGAGATAGCGTTCAAGATCGCGGGATCGATGGCGTTTAAGGAAGCCTGCCGTCGCGCGAGCCCCAAGCTGCTTGAGCCGATCATGCGCGTGGAAGTGGTGGTCCCCGAGGAATACATGGGACCGGTGATTTCGGACCTAAATTCGCGGCGCGGTCAATTGCAGGGACGAGAGTCGCGCGCGGGCAGCGAAATCATCAACGTGCAGGTGCCACTGGCCGAGATGTTCGGCTACGCGACGGATATTCGCAGCAGGACGCAAGGCCGCGGCAGTTTTACGATGCATTTTTCGCATTACCAACAGGCGCCGCCAAACATCGCGGATGACATCGTTGGCGGGACCAACGGAGATAAACCGAAAAGGTAGTCGCGTTCAAGTTCTGGGCACGGAACGACACTAGAGCGGAGAGAGACATGGCGAAGGAGAAATTCGAGCGGAGCAAGCCGCATGTGAACGTGGGGACGATCGGGCACATCGACCACGGGAAGACGACGTTGACGGCGGCGATCACCAAGGTGCTGAGTAAGAACAACCCAAAGGTAGCGTTCCGGGCGTTCGACACGATCGACAACGCGCCGGAAGAGCGAGAGCGCGGGATCACGATTGCGGT
>JASHRI010000038.1 GCA_030037435.1 Candidatus Acidiferrales bacterium
AGGCTAGCTCTAGTCTTTCGTCGTAACTGCCAGGCCGCATACTCGAACGTCAGCGCATCAGGCAGGGAGCGCGCTTTCTATGGGAAAGAAATCCGCCATCGTGATCCTGCTAACCGCACTGATCGTTTTCCAGCCGTATTCCCCGGTCGTGTCCGCGCAGGCGCCGCCTCCTACACCCGAACAACTGGATCAATTGCTGGCCCCGATCGCGCTCTATCCCGATTCTTTGTTGGCGCAGATCACTACTGCCTCGACGAATCCGCAGGAAATCCTCGATGTCGTTAACTGGCTGCAACAGAATCCCGGACTTACCGGTAATGCGCTTACCGATGCGGCGCAGATGCAGGGCTTCGATCCCGCATTTATCGCGTTGGTGAATTTCCCGCAAGTACTCCAGGATATGGCGCATCACATCGACGACTATGCCGCTATCGGCGACGCGGTTTCTGCCGATCAGGGGGCTGTCACTGCCTCGATCCAGCGCTTGAGGGCTCAAGCGTATGCAGCGGGCACTTTGCAAAGCAATTCACAGCAGCAAGTACAGGTGCAGCAGTCCGCAGGCCAGACGATCTATGTAATCCAGCCGGCGAATCCCCAGGTTGTCTATGTGCCGGTGTACGATCCCACGGTGGTTTACGCACGACCTGCGAGCTCCGTTCTCGCCACATCGCTCATCACTTTCGGAGTTGGAATTGGCATCGGCGCACTGATAGCCAGCAATCAGCCGTGGGGATGGGGTGGATGGGGATGGAATTGGGGATCGCGTCGCGTGTATTACAACCATGTCGCTTGGGGAGGATGGGGACGCCCTTATCGACCCCCGAACGTTTGGTATCGTCCGCGTCCAGTGGTCTACGCCAACCGGCCTGGATACCGCGGAAATTGGTCTTATCGGCCCTCCAACTATCGCCCTCCTGGGCGTCCGATCAACCGGCCAAGCTACACTCGTCCGCCCTATGGTCCGAATAATCGGCCCGGATACAACCGCTCGGTAAACAGGTCCAATACGACGCGATCCGTGCCCCCGAACCGTGTCACTCCCAATCAACCCCGCAGACAGCCGTCGTCGACAACGCGGCCAAATCAGCCCGCCAGGCAGCCGTCATCCACGGCACGGCCGAACCAGCCTCCCAGGCAGCAGTCATCTAACACACGGCCAAATCAGTCCTCCAGGCAGCCTTCATCCTCATCGCGGCCGCAACGCTCGGGGGGCCAGCAGCACGCGCCTCACTAATAAATCCTGTCGGTAATCTGGCTTTGCGGGTTTCTCGGAGAGCTCGAATATGATGCCGGCTGAACCGATGAGTTGGCGCACCGACTGGGCATGGAGTTTGCCGTTGATCGTATTGACAGTCCTCATCCATGTTTTGGGCCTCGTGGCGATAAATCAGACGGTCCTTCGTGCCTCCAGCCGTACGATTCACTGGCGCCACGCAACGACCATCTTTGTCGTTGTGATGGGCTACACCACGTTGCTCGTCACGATCTTGCACGGTATCGAGGCATGCATCTGGGCCGCTGCCTATCGGATGCTCGGCGCTTTGCCAGACGTCAATTCCGCGCTGCTTTATTCACTGAACGCATTAACCAGCTATGGGCATACAAACTTGCATTTGGAAGATCACTGGCACCTGATGGGCGCGCTCGAAGCACTAAACGGATGGTTGTTGTTTGGGCTCACCACCGCGTTTCTGTTCGCGATGATCCAGCGATTCTTGTTGCTAGATGCAAGGCGAGAGCATCGTTTGTCTCTCGGATATCGTTCGGTTCCGCCCGCCCCTGTCCAATACTCAAACCGGACGAATTGAGGAGGGCTCTTTCCTCGCGGCACTCCGCTTTTGGCTCATCCTAGGCTGTGGTGACAGGAAGGGCTTGCCCTGAGCCGCTAGTTTCATCGCCGGAATCAGGTCTTCTTTGACCCGCTCTTTGAACACAAAGCCAATTGCCCCTACTTGTCGCGCCACTTCCACAATCTCGGGTTCAGTTTCCCCGGAGCAAATCACCACGCGCGGGCTCTGGGGGTCGTTGTTCAATTCCATCGTCACCTCGATGCCATTCATCCTCGGCATGCGCAGGTCTAAGACGACCAGATCTGGGTGGAAACGCCTGATGAGGTCCAAGGCCAATTTTCCGTCTGCAGCTGCGGCCACCACATTGAACTCAGCTGCAAGCAGCAAGACAAGCTGCTGTCTAAACAAAGGATGGTCGTCAGCCACGATAATGCGCGGCTTTGTCAGCCTGCCCATAGGCGATTTCGCTCTGGATAGAATTGTTTAGGGAACTGGAACGTCGAGGGGATGTCCCTCCGGGAACGGGTAGATTTATAGGACGTTAGCTTCGAAAAGAACCACGAGCAGATTAGCGGGGATGACAGCGTCAATTTTCGTAGATTCCTACATCGAGTCCGCGAACGAGGCGTTCGATCGAAATGTCGAACGCAGCGCAGATACGCAGCAGAGTCGATGCAGTGACTGGCCTGCCCGCCTCGATCTGTTGCCAGTGACGTGCCGAGAAGCCGTAGGAAATCATATCCTCTTGAGAATGGCCGCGTTTTGTTCGCAACTCGCGAACTCGTCTTCCCAGGCGAACGAAGAATCTGTGTGGATTCGCGAGCCTTGCCATTCTTCTCGGTTTCTCCAGGCCCGCCGCAGCTCGGTCGGGCTATGCGAGCTCTACGATACGGATATTGCGAATCCAATGCGTTGCTCGTGAGCAATGTCATGGACGATTTTTTCGTCAGCCGAACCCAGGTTGAGTTGGCCAACGGCTTAAGCCCTTCGTGGCGGACACGAAGCCAAGCATTTGGGGCGGGTACGGCATGCCGTGCCCCTATGGAAGGAAAAATATCCTACGAATTCGTTGTGGTTTGCGAGGCGGTCAGCTCGATGCCCAGAAGCTTGGCGGCGTTGAGCAGCAAAATCTTCGGCCGCACCGAATCCTTCAGCGGCAACTCGGCAAATTCGGTGAGCCAGCGTTCCGGAGTCATCATCGGAAAGTCGGTGCCGAAAAATGCTTTGTCCTGGACGAGCGTGTTGATGTTGTGCACCGTTGAAGCCGGGAAATATTTAGGCGCCCAGCCGGAGAGGTCCATATACGTGTTGCCCTTGTGCCGCAGCACGGCGAGCTGATCGTCATGCCATGGCCACGACGGATGCGCCATGATGATGCGCATCTCCGGAAACCACGCCGCGAGGTTGTCGATGTACGGAATCGGTTTGCAATATTCGAGCGTGATGCCGTTTCCGCCCGGCGAGCCGGCGGCCACCGCGGTCGTGCCGGTATGAAAGATTACCGGCAGTTTCAGCCGCACGATCGCTTCGTAGATCGGGAAAAAACGCTCGTTCGAGGGATCGAATCCCTGCGCGGCCTGCTGGAATTTCATCCCGCGCAATCCCATGTCCGCGCAGCGCTGCACTTCGTTGACGGCGATCTTGCCTTTCCACGGATCCACGCTACCGAAGCCGATGAATGTCTGCGGATATTTTTTCACCCATGCGGCCGTCTCGCTATTGTCGATCTTCACGCCAGACCGCGTCTCGCCGTCCACGTCGAAGATCACAGCCATCATGTCCATGCTCTGATACATCTCGGCCATGCCGTCGGGTTCAGTGGTCCATTTGCCGGTGCTGATCGGAAGACCGGCCTTGGCCGCCGGGTGCCAGCCCTGCTTGGCGCGTTCGCCCGTCAGGATATGGACGTGCATGTCGATGGCTTTGAGCAAGAGAACCTCCGCGAAAAAACTTGTTGCGAAAGGACTACGCGGCCAGCGGAACACCCTTAGGTGCTTCCGGGATGTTCATCGCGTGGCAATCCGGGGCGATCTGCAGCGGGGCATCGGTCTGGGATTGCACGGTCGCCGGATCGAGACCCGGCGCGAATTCGCGCAACACCAGTCCTTGCGGCGTCACGTCGATGACGGCGATGTCCGTGTAGATGCGCTTCACGCAGTGAGGAGCAGTGAGCGGCAGCGTGCAAGCCTTCAGGATTTTTGGTTTGCCCTTACTGGTCACGTGCGTTGTGGTCACCCAGACGTTCTTGACGCCAAACGCCAGGTCCATCGCGCCACCCACACCGGGCACTTTTTCGCCGGGCGTGCGCCAGTTGGCCAGATCGCCGTTGGCGGCCACTTCCAGCGCGCCGAGCACGCTGTGCGTCAGGTGCCCGCCGCGAATGATCGAAAACGACAGCGGGTGGTCGAAGAATGCCCCACCCGGAAGCATGGTCACAAATTCTTTTCCGGCGTTTACCAGGTCCACATCTTCAGTGCCGGGCTTGGCCACCGGGCCCATGCCCAGAATTCCATTCTCGCTATGAAAGAAAATCTCTTTGTCCGGCGTCAGATAGGCCGAGACGATCGTGGGGATGCCGATGCCCAGGTTGACATAGGCTCCGTCGGGTAAGTCGCAAGCTACTCGATAGGCGATACCGTCGCGCGTGAGTTTCACGGTTGTTCTCTCTTACCTCGGAGGTCCGATTTCTACCAGCTTTGGATGGCGCGGCAATGCGACCAGGTGATCCACGAAAATTCCCGGCGTGTGCACGTTTTCCGGATCGATGCCGCCCACTGGCACCAACTCATCCACTTCAGCGATCGTTACGTTTCCCGCCGTTGCCATCGGCACGTTGAAATTTCGCATGGCCTTGCGATAGCTCAAGTTGCCGAGGCGATCGCCGCGATGCGCGCGAACGAACGCGAAATCGGCGTGAAGAGGCTTTTCGAATACGTACTCGCGCCCGTCGATCACCCGCGTCTCTTTTCCTTTTCCAAGCTCTGTTCCCGCGCCGGTGGGAGTGAAAAATCCACCCAGACCCGCGCCCGCCGCGCGAATACGTTCCGCCAGAGTGCCCTGCGGAACCAATTCAAGTTCGATCTGGCCCTTCAAATACAAATCCTGAAAGGCAATCGCGCCGGGATTGTTAGGAAACGACGCGGTAACTTTGCGCACGCGCCCGTCCTTTATTAAGCCGCCGAGAGCCCAATCGCCCGATCCTGCACCGTTGTGAATCACGGACAAATTCTTGGTGCCCTGTTTTCTTAGGGCCTCGAGAAGCCGGCCAGGCAATCCGGGATCGCCGAAGCCACCCAGCATGATCGTGGCGCCGTCAAAAACCTTCGCGACTGCTTCCTCGCAAGTTTTCAGAGTCTTGTCAATCACGTTGCAACCTTGAATACAGCAAGAAATCCTAACACGCGTTGCATGAGACGTTCAATGCAGGCGACGGGTCATATTACGGACAGAACTGTATCGTGTCGCGAATCCGATCTGAGCATACGCCACGGGATTTTCGATCAATCGGATTCAACACCGGGACCATATATAATGGCGCGGCTCGAAAGCCATTCAGCTCGACGTAATCCTGGCGCAGGAGGATAGATGCTGTCGTTTGTATACCAGACGCTTCCATCGCGGGTCGTCTTCGGCGCGGGCAGCCTCGAAAAAGCTCCGGAAGAAATCGAACGGCTAGGCGCCACGCGCGTCCTGGTGATCACGACTCCCGGGCGTCGCCCGCTCGACGCCGATTTGGCGGCACGGTTGGGATCGAAAGTGGCTGGACTTTTCGACCGTGCGGCAATGCACGCGCCGATTAAAGTCGTCCAACAGGCGCGCGCGGAGGCCGAGCGCGTCCGCGCGGATTGCTGCTTGGCGATTGGCGGAGGTTCAACCACTGGCGTTGCAAAGGGCATCGCCATGGTGTCGCCGCTCCCGATCATTTGTATACCGACCACATATTCCGGATCGGAGATGACGCCGGTATGGGGACTGACGGAAGACGGCGTGAAGAAAACGGGCCGCGATCTGCGCGTGCAGCCCAAGACGGTCATTTACGATCCCAAGCTGACCATCAGCATGCCGGCGCGTTTATCAGTCACGAGCGGCATGAACGCAATGGCGCATTGCGTCGAGGGGCTTTACGCGCAGGATGCCAGTCCGATCGTTTCGTTGATGGCGGAGGAGGGAATTCGCACATTGGCGCAGAGCCTGCCGGTAGTGGCGAAGGAGCCTGCGAACATCGAGGCGCGTTCTCTTGCATTCTGTGGAGCGTGGTTGAGTGGATGCGTTCTGGCAGCGGTCGGTATGGCACTGCATCATAAACTCTGCCACGCACTCGGAGGGGCATTCGGGCTGCCGCATGCGGAGACGCACACGGTGCTGCTGCCGTACGCAACTGCCTACAACGCCTCGGCTGCGCCGCAGGCCATGGAGCGCGTTGCCCGCGCACTCGGCGTAAAATCCGCCGCACAGGGGCTGTACGAACTCGCGGGATCCACGGGTGATCGGATATCGCTGAAATCGCTGGGAATGAAGCGCGAGGATCTCGACCGCGCGGCAGAGCTGGCAACTAAAAATCCCTATTACAATCCGCGCCCGCTGACGAAAGACGCGATTCGAATGCTACTCGAAGATGCGTACGAAGGCAGGCCGCCGCACGCTTGAGCCGCGAATCGTAGCGTCTACAACCTTGCGCGATTCGAAAGCACGATCAGCGGCCTGAAGTCGACGAGCCAAGCATCGCCGGAGTGATGTCGAGCGTGAGGCGCACCCAATGGTCCTGGTGGGTGACTTTGGTTTGATTGAGCAGCGCGATCACAAACGCAGCTTGCTCCCGGGTCATCTGGCCGCGCTCCTTCGGATCGGCGAGCGCCATCGATCCGACAATCCGAAATCCGTCGAGCAGGGTCGAGATTTCGGCGGCATCGGTGATCGAGTCGCATTCCGCATCGAGCACTGTTTTGATTTCGCCGCCATCCGGTTGCCCCGCGAGAGTGAGCCCTCGAATACTGCGGACCATGCTTTCCAGCTGATGCGAATTTTGGAAGTTGGCGTAAAAGCTGTTCGGAAGATTGTCCGTGCGCGCTACGGCGAAAATTGGCGCGCCGGCCACTCGATTGACGCGTGACTGCATCCCCACATCGGGCCCGCCCGCAGACGGCAGCGAAATCAAGCTAGCCGGATCTTTTCCGCTGGCGATTTCAATGCGCGTGGCGGAGAGAAACTTGAATGCGACCGGCGGCGCGCCCGGCACTTCGTAGAGCGACTCCGTGCCGCGCGCCACGACTTTTCCGTTGCGCAGAGCATACGCCGCGATTTTTTGCCGGTCGAAACGGCCCTCGCCAATCGCCACCACCTTGTTTTCACCCATTTGGCCGGCGGGAATGAATATGTTCGCGGGCCAGAAGGCGATCGCGGTTTTGTCGAGGTCGCGCGTGTAGTCGAAACCGGTGTCGCGGACGAACGCTTCGTAATCACGATCGGCCTGCGGACCAGGCTGTGCGAGCCCGAGCAGGGCCGCGAGCGGAGTGCCTTGCAACCTTCTGAGCGCGGCGACATCTACATAAGCTATAACCGGAGCATCGGGCGGAAGTTCGCTCAAAATGTTCGGTGCGCTGCCAGCATTGGCACCCGGCAAAGGGCGTTGCATCCGGTAGAGATAGAATCCAACAACAGAAGCAGCAACGCAGAGCGACACGATAACGGCGATGAGCGCACGGTTCTTCGAAGTCATGGGCACAGTCGAATCGGCACGAGCGTCAGTGGAAGCGTATGCGCAGTTCAGTTTAATGTGTTGACGCGGATTGCGCACAGAAAAACAGCCGAGCGAACGGCGGGCGAGAATACTGCAACGACCCTTGTTATAGCGGCGAATTCTTGGGTTGGCGAATTCGAGCCGTCTGCTGTAGAATAGGGCATTCCAGGAATGGAATGGGCACTGATAAGTAGGCTACTGGCATGAGGCTTGCGGGCGGGCAAGGAGCCGGCTTGCAATTTGATTGCCTGTGTGATAATTTTGCTCGGTTTGCGCCGGGCTGGCGTAGCTCAGTTGGTAGAGCATCTGATTTGTAATCAGAGGGTCGGGGGTTCAAATCCCTCCGCCAGCTGAGTTTTGAGGGATCGGGATTTTCTGTTGGCACGGATACGGTCGGATTCCTCGCTTTAGTAGCGACAGGGCTGGTGTCTCTGGACACGAGCCCTATCTACATTGCAGAGTGCCTCAAATAGTGGTCCAGCCCAACTCTGGTTGTAAGAGCGAAGTCCGAAAGTTTGTGTCCCGAATGAATTCGCGGGACGGGTGGGTGAGTGGCTAAAACCAGCAGACTGTAAATCTGCCGCTCCTTGCGGGCTACGGAGGTTCGAATCCTCCCCCGTCCACCAGCGTCTTAAGCTACGCGAAGAGCCCAAGGCCCGGCAACGAAGTGAAGCGGATTTGGCGTTAGAAGAGGAGCGTCGATACATTCCCGGGCCGCGCTTTCGGCGCGAGTGAAATAGGGAGCGTGCTGGTTCGGGCCTGGGTAGCTCAGTTGGTAGAGCGCGTCCTTGGTAAGGACGAGGTCACCGGTTCAATCCCGGTCCCAGGCTCCAGAAACTTTGATGTGAGCGGGAGTCGAGCCGGGCGGGGGTAACTCAGGGGTAGAGTCTCTGCCTTCCAAGCAGATGGTCGCGGGTTCGAATCCCGTCCCCCGCTCCATCGTTCCGGCTCAGTGGATCGTAGGAGCGAGGGACGCAGAATTTTAGGTTTGGGCCAAGTACACAGACAGAGTGCGGCAGCGGCCGCGACGTCTTGATACGAGGGTGAGAGGCGATGGCGAAGGAGAAATTCGAGCGGAGCAAGCCGCATGTGAACGTGGGGACGATCGGGCACATCGACCACGGGAAGACGACGTTGACGGCGGCGATCACCAAGGTGCTGAGTAAGAACAACCCAAAGGTAGCGTTCCGGGCGTTCGACACGATCGACAACGCGCCGGAAGAGCGAGAGCGCGGGATCACGATTGCGGT
>JASHRI010000379.1 GCA_030037435.1 Candidatus Acidiferrales bacterium
GAGATGTATACATCAAGGTGACTTGTGCATACAACAAGAATTTTGCCCGTGACCTGGGAAATCTTTCAATCTTTCAAAGAGGCAGGCTCTAGTTTGCAACTGCCCTTGCCGAGATCTTGTCAGCCTGCGTGAGGAGGTCTCGCTGGTGCCATGCCGCAGCAGGCGCATGGCACCAGCAAGCTACCTGGCTCCTAGAAGTCGAACTTCAGCGCAAACTGAATCTGGCGAGGTGTGACTACCGGAGACTGCGAGAAGCTCGTCTGGCCGGTGCCAGAGGGTTCGTTGATGGCACCCAGCACCTCAGCAGAGTTGGGTGATTGCGCGCCGGGGTTGAAGTGGTTGATCCAGTTGAATACCTCGGCACGGAATTCCATGTTAAGTCGCTCCGTCAGCTTTGTCTCCTTTGTAAGCGAGAGATCTGTGCTGAGCGTCCCGGGACCCGGTAGGCTGTTTCTGCGAATGTTGCCGAGGAAGCCCGGAGCTTGGGCTTCATAGCAGGATGGGTCGAACCACTGGATGGTTCCCGGAATTAACTGTCCCAATCCATTCACAGCCTGCTTGTCTATGATGTGGTTCGGACGGCAGCCGGGAGCGAAGGTGTAGTTAGCGCGGGAATTCCATTCACTGCCCAGATCCGCAGGGTCAGGGAACAAAATTCCATCGTTATAGACGTTGAGCGGCAAGCCGCTGTGGATCCCAAGGATCGTGGAGAACCGCCAGCCTTCGACCAGGCGATTTCCCTTGAACGGCAAGGTGTAGAGCGCGTTGGCGCTGATGTTGTGACGGAGATCGAAGTTGCAATTCTCATAATCGTAGCTTGGATTGTAGCGGTCCGTCTGCAACTGGCCCCATTCCTCGAGCGACGAGGCAAAGGAACCGTCGTCAATGCAATGCGACCACGTGTAGTTGAACTGGCCGGTAAAGTTCCTGGCGAACTGATGGTTCAAGCTGACCTGCAGCGAATTGTAGCTGGATGCGCCATTGTTGTAGGCCTGAATCATTTCGCCGAATGTGGCGTTGATTCGTGGCCCCTGCGTGGAACACGTTGACGAGGGTAGGCCGGTGGCCCCGAGGCATGGGAACTGCACCCCGCTGCCGTAACACGAGGTTTCCGTTGGATCGGAGCAGGCAGTGGTCACGGTGAATGTGGCGTTTGACGCAGTGGGAAGCGAAGTGGGAACCTGCGGCAACGCGGTGCAGTCTGGGAACGTGGTGCACTTGGGAGGATTGATATCTCCCTGGGTCCACAGATGCCGGCTCACCGATCCTACATAACCGATGCTGAAGATGGTGGCGGGAGTGATCTGGCGCTGAATGTCGAAATTGTACTGAACCTGATAAGGCGAGTTCCCGGAACTCTGATATGTAACGCCGGCGAACTCGCTTGGCCCGGCCTGAATCGGCGATCCCAAGAGTCCGCCGGAGTATGGCGTTGGGAATCCCGGAAAGACGATCAGCGAGAAACCCGCCGGAGGCGTTGCGATAAACCCAGACTCATAGAGGCGAGCCGTGGTCGGATCGAAGAACACACCAATACCGCCGCGAAACACCGTCTTATTGTCCTTGAACGGCGAATACGCGAATCCGAAGCGAGGCTCGAAGTTGGCGGCATTCAGGTTGTTCGCGAAGACATGTTTCACGGGCGAATACGGCGCGTAGGAACCGCCGCCCGGCAGAATCACGGGACCCGTAGGCGGCAGAAACGACCCCACGAGTACACCGAGGGGCTGGTTGCCATAAGACCAGCCGACGGGATTGGTGTCGTAATCGTAGCGGAAGCCGATATTCAGTGTCAGCCGCGACGAAACCTTCCAATCATCCTGAATGTACGGCGAGATCATGATCTCCCGGAAGTAGCGAGTCGAGTTGTTTTCTCCGGGTGGAACTGCAAAGGCAAGAAATGGCAGTCCCTCTTCGAAGAATTGGCCAGCATACTCTGTGGGTGAAATGGCATAAGACAGGTAGTCGCCGCCGTTCGCATACGCCGCCTGCACGTTGTTCGTGTCGATGCGAGTGACGACCGCACCTACCTTTATGCTGTGGGCGCCGCGGTTCAGCGTAAGGTCATCGCCGCCGCTAAACTTGCTCTGAATCAACGTATCGGGGCGGTTCTGATCGGGTCCGATCACCTGGATTCCATTGAAGAGGCTGTTCTGCCCATCCTCGCGCGGTTGTGGATCCGAACCGGAGAAGAATGCGAGAGTATCTGTTGTAAATGCAGGTCCACCGACAGATGTCGAGAACGTGGATGCCTTGGAGATTTGGGCTGACGTGAGAGTCTTCTGCACTCGGGAGTTTTCGTTGTTACGAACCCAGCCGAAGCGAATTGATCGTCGTGGGCGAAAAGATGTGATTCTCACTGATCGTTAGGAACTGATTTCGGGTGAAATCCTGCTCGGGCGTGATGCCAAGAGGATCGCGGGGATTGTCTTGCACCCGCGCGTCGTCAAATACGTAACGGGCAAAAATGTTGTCCGTCGACGAGAGCGTATAGTCGACCCGGCTGAGAGTATAGTCCTCATTGGTGATCAGATCCGGCGAAGTATCAGCCTCATAGTAACCGCCAAAGTCGGCACCCGGCTGGACATGAGTGGGGTTAAACGGGTTCGGAATCGTCAGCGGAGTAATCCGGCATCCCTTACACAGACTGTAGGCAGCGGCGATGTTTTCCGACTGGGCGCTGGCAAATGGTACCGGTGCGATCGGTATGCCCGGTTCGGTGCTGTTTGCAGAAGTAGAAGGCGTACACGTGGTTGGAGCTGGTGTGATAAAGGGAACTCCGAGTGCGGTCATACCGCAAGGCAGCATCCCCGCAGCGACGTATGGTTCTGGAAGGAAGACCGACGTGGTCGATTCCAACCCCTCGCGCAGACCTTCATAGTTTCCGAAGAAGAACAGTTTGTTTTTCTTGATCGGACCGCCGAGAGCCGCGCCAAATTGATTTCGCTTAAAAGGCGGAGGCCCTGATAGGCCAGCAGCGATGTCGGGAGCGTCGCGCGAATCGAGGGCGCTATTGCGGAGAAATTCGTAGAAGCCGCCATGAAGGTCGTTGGTTCCAGAGCGGGAGACAGCGTTCATCACCGCGCCACCGCCGCCGAATTGCGCGGTATAGTCATTGGTTAGCACTTGGAACTCACCGATGGCCTCGACGCCAAGGGATGTGCCTGCGTAGCCGGAGCCAGTGGCGTGCTCCCAAAAGTCGCGAATGTCGATGCCATCGAGCAGGAACATCTGGCCGGTAGGTCGAGAGCCGCCGACCGAGTAATTGTTCATCATGCCGTAGAGCCGGCCGGTGACCGCGTTAAATGCTGGGGCGACTGTGGTGACACCGGGCGCCAAGCTAAGAAGTTGTTCGAAGTTTCGACCATTGAGGGGAAGGTCGCGCATTTGCTGCGGACTTACCAAGGTGGAAACTTCGGACGACGTAGTCTCGACCTGCGAAACTTGCCCCTCGACATTGACGGTTTGCGACACTTGGCCGACCGGCAGCGCGAAGTTAACCACTACGACGGCGCCGACGGAGAGTGTGATGCCGGCGTGCACGACAGTTTGGAAGCCGGTGAGCGAAGCTTGCACCGTATAGCTGCCAACAGGGAGGTCTGAAATGCTGTACCGGCCCTCGGCATCGCTTACCGTTGACCGCGAAACGTTCGTCTCAACGTCAGTTGCCTGAATGCTTGCATTGACGAGCGCAGCACCCGTAGGATCCGTCGCCGTGCCAGAGATCGTAGCCGTCTGGGTCTGCGCTCGTAGCGCTCCGACCTGCAGAAAGACGACAAACAACGCCAACCCGGCGAAATACAAAGTACACCCCGCCACTCGGAGGCCCTTTGACATTTCACACTCTCCTTGACGATCCTGATTTCCTGAGATTTGAGAACTTGGGTGACGTCCGCGCGCCCTACACCACGCCCCGTTGCGCGCGTGTTTATACTGGGTGTTGAGTTGTTGTCAAGAGAAAACTTGTATACATTAGCCAAATTCGGGCACTTTTGCGAAGAAAGCAAAAGGCTAGGAAATTTTTACTATCCGGTTCTGTTCGCGCCACTTGGCTGAACTTCGGTCGGGGACGAGCCAGGGGCGATTGAATGCAATACGTATGCCTTTTGGATTTTTTTGCATGTTCGAGCGTACAATTGGATTGACAGGGGCGGCGTTTCGCCCTTATCTTCCAGTGGGCGCTGGGCTTCGGCCCCGAACGAGCGGCCTTGCAGAGGTGATTTATGTGGATTAATCACCGCAGTCTATTGCCTCTGCTCTGAGCTTCTCCTCTCGTTCTGACAGGTTCCGCCGCGGAGCCCGAAGAAGAAGAAAGCGCCAGGAGTTGTGAGCAACACCGTTGAAGGATTGAACGCTCGCGGGCTGGGCAATCTTAGCTACCTGCGGACCGCGCCGATCGACAAGTGGATTTGAAACTTCGGCCGAAAGGTCTGCGTATCTACTTCAAGCTTCTTTCTTTGATTCAGCGGGATTTGAGGGGCTGTGTGTGACCCTCGACTACAAATTGTCTTTATATCTTTGAGGAGGATCGACAGTGAGCTTGAAAAGCTTGGAGGATTTGCTGCAGGCATCGGGGAATCCGGTGAAGCTGCTGCGCAATTCGCAAACCGGACCCTACGTCTACCCGGTGGTTCCCAGTGAATTCTCGAACTGGAGAGACGAGCAACGCGCCTGGCAGGAGACCTGCGTCCTGTTCAACCAGTCGTATCACATGACCGATATGTATGTGGAAGGGCCCGACGCACTCAGATTGCTCTCGGATCTCGGCGTAAACAGCTTCAAGGGCTTTGACGTCAATAAGGCGAAGCAATTTGTACCCTGCAATTATGACGGATACGTGATCGGCGACGTGATTCTCTTTTATCTCGACAAGAATTCGTTCAACCTCGTCGGGCGCCCTTGCGTTCATAATTGGGTTCAATACAACGCTGAAATGGGCAAATACGACGTGAAGCTCGAAAGGGACGAGCGCTCAGCCACCCGCCAAGGCCCCTTCGTGCGCAAAGCGTACCGATTCCAGGTCCAGGGCCCGAC
>JASHRI010000380.1 GCA_030037435.1 Candidatus Acidiferrales bacterium
GACCAAGAAAGTGCTCACGATCAAGAATCAGGATGCCGTGAACGCCGATGAAGCCCTCGGTCATGAAGTGAAGGTGACCGGCCATCTCGAGTCCGACGGTTCCATCTCGGTCGACAAGATAGCTGGCGTTTGAAGTTCCACGTCTCTGCGTCCAGGGTCCAGGGCGGAGCTTCTCCGCCTTGGACTCTTTTTTTTGACTATCCTCTCGCAGCAATTCGTTCTGCTCCCATGTAGGGCCGCAGCGCCTCAGGCACTAAGATCGAACCGTCGGCCTGCTGATAATTTTCGACGATTGCAATCCACGTGCGCCCTACGGCCAGACCCGAGCCATTCAGCGTGTGCACGAATTCCGATTTCCCGCCCTTGGGCTTGAATCGAATTCCCGAGCGGCGCGCCTGAAACGCTTCCGTATTCGAGCACGACGAAATTTCCATGAACTCGCCGGTCGACGGAAGCCACACTTCGATGTCGTAGGTTTTTGCCGAAGCGAATCCCATGTCTCCCGTGCACAGCAGCGTCGTGCGGTAATGCAGCCCCAGTCTTTCGAGAACCGTCTCGGCATTGCGTACCAGAGATTCGAGCTCGTCGTAGCTCTGCTCCGGGCGCGTGAATTTGAACATCTCGACTTTTTGGAATTGGTGCTGACGCTTGATGCCGCGCGTGTCTTTTCCCGCGGCGCCCGCTTCGGAGCGGAAGCAGGCCGTCCACGCGCAGACTTTGATGGGCAGTGAATCGGCGTCGAGCGTCTCGTCGCGATGCAGGCTGGTTAATTCCACTTCGGAAGTCGGCGTGAGCCACAAATCCGTGCCTTCGAGATGAAACATGTCGGCGGCAAATTTCGGAAGTTGTCCCACGCCGGTGAGCGACGCAGTGTTCACCAGAAACGGCGGCAGGATTTCCGTATAGCCGTGCTCGCGGGTGTGCACGTCGAGGAAGAAATTGGCGATGGCGCGTTCCAGACGCGCGCCGAGTCCTTTGTACACCGCGAATCGCGCGCCCGCGATTTTCACCGCCGACTCGAAATCGAGAATTCCGGCGCGCTCGCCTACTTCCCAATGCGGCTTCGGCGCGAAATCGAATTTCGGCGGCGCGCCCCAGCGGCGGACTTCGACATTGTCCTCCGCGCCTTTGCCCACCGGGACGCTTGCGTGCGGAATGTTAGGCACCGTGAGCATGAAATCGCGCAGTTGCTCGTCGAGCGCGGCGATGCGCTCGTCGTTGCGCTTGATCTCGTCGGAGACTTCCTTCATTCGCGCGAGGATCGGCGCCGCATCTTTGCCGGCCTTTTTCAACTGGACGATTTCATCGCTTGCTTTGTTGCGCTCGGCCTTCTTTTGTTCGGTCGTGTGGATGATTTCGCGGCGTTCGGCGTCGATTGCGCGGAATTTGCCGAGGTCGAGCGCGACGCCGCGGTCGCGCGCCATCGTTTCGACGGCGTCCAGGTGCTGCCGCACGTATCCGAGGTCCAGCATAGGAGGAGCAGAATAACTGAAATCGTTCGCTGGTGGAAAGAAGTTGCGACCTTCCACTTTTCTTAGGCGAAAGGGAAGCGAATGCGAGACCCCGCGAGGGGAGTTTCGATTAGAACAGGTCGCCGATGATTGTTTTCTATGACTTAGGTGCGATTCTACTCGAAAGGGAGTTTCGATTAGAACGGCGTCAGTGATGCTTAGCGAGCGGCTCGTTACAACAATTTCCGGCAGCATCATACCCTCCCTTCCACCCGGTGCAACCTCGATCCCTCGACTCGCTTCGGTCGCTCGGGACAACGATCCTGATCGGATCGTTGAACACACACGGGTCGTGTGCGCCGCTGCGGGCATTTCAAACAACGTTGTTCGCGCCCAGCAGCTTCAGCGCGAACAACAAAAACGATCCAAGTTAGCGTGAACGGAATTTGCTGTCAATTGTGGAAACTACGTACGCAGAGACAACTACATTAGTTGAGTCACCCAGCCAGATCGGTCACCCATTTGATTCGATTGCGCACGATAAAGAAATGGCTACCGCAACTCTGTTTGGGTTGCCACACGGACGGTGAGATCGAAATGCGGCCCTTTTCTTCTTTGAGCCTCCACTGTGGCTGTCTGGTGCTCATGAGGTTGATATGGATTCTGGAGCCGCATAGACACGGGCACTCAAGGACAGCCCAACGTGGCACGCCAGTCCGGCGGACGATGAAAAGCGCTCCCCCAATACGCTTGGGGATTTGCTCCATCGACTGAACATATTTGATTCTCGAAATTCGCTGCCTTCGACGGCTGCTCCTCCATGATCGTATGACGAGCGAGAGGATGTTCTTCATTCGGGCGGCCATGTGGAATCTAGAAACATCCGGCAGTCGCCACGGGCCCACTTTGTGTGATCGCTACAAAAGCAGTCCTGGTCGGGCGGAGTATGGTTTCCACCTATCTTGTTGGCGTCGAAGCGGTAGATTGTCTCGGTTGAGGTTCCGTCTTCGCCTCGAAAGCCAGTTAGTCGATGGAGAAATTCTGAAACCGCACCCGCAGCGACGGCAGTGGTTAGGGACACAACCGCGGGATCTGGATCTGGCAGCTCAGGAGCGTAACCGTCTTTGCGAAGGCGTGCGGCTTCCTCGGGTGACATAGATTCAAAGCGAATATTGTCGGCATTGAGTCGCCTGCGACAAAATAGGCAGGCATTACCTGGCAGCAGAGTTGTCACTCGCCCCTGTGCAGATTTTATGATTCCGTCCTTCGAATCAATTTTAACTCCGAGGTCTAGGACAGGGATGCAGTAGTAGATGCTTAGGCGATTTAACAACGAGCGTCCCAGTTGGTCATCTGTACATGAGAAGATGACGTCGCACTTCCGAAGCTCTCTGATCGCCGATTCGAGGGCGATGGATCGGCCGATGGTCTCCACCTTTGTACCGAGACCGATGCGACCAGCCAGTTGCCTGATCAATTCGGTCTTAGCGGTTCCCACATCGCATACGCCGGAGCCGTAGACGCGTGTTACGTTGGAGCGGTCCAATTTCTCCGGGTCTGCGATCAGAAGGCGGCCAACACCGAGGCGAATCAGTTGTTCGGCAACGCTTGAACCTGTCCCACCTCCGCCGACGACACCGATCGTCAGTCGTCCTAAGAGATTCTGAAGATCTTTTCCAAAGGCTCTGATCTGGCGATCGAAGATTCCAAGGTCGATCAGCGATTCATGGGTTTGGGAGAGAAACTTAAATCTGCGTCCAACGATTCTAACGACGTCTATTGGGTGAACCGAGCCGTCTTGGAGCCATACCCGCCCGATGGGTCGGTCGGGGCCGGAGAAAACCAGACTGCCGTGAACGGCGGGCTGGTGAATTCGTACATACGCTGTTCTGAAAAGGGGCTGCTCCTCACGATCATCCTGCGGTGAGTGTTTCGGCACGCTTTTAGGATGGGAGTGGGCAAATACAAACGAGGCGCCGCTCAAGTGGGCCTTCTTGATCGCCCGCAGAAACGAGCGAGAGGCGATCTTCATGTGGGTCGCAGAGGATCCTAGAACGTCCGCGTCTGGAACAGGTAGTATTTCACGAACGAGCAGACGAGTGTCCGTCGCTGTCTGCGATAAGCCGCACAAGAGATATGCTGCTTTCTCTCGGCTCGCGTCGCAAAAGAAATGGTCCACAAGAGCCTGGTACGGCTCTTCCATGCACGTCATCGAATAGCGCATCAAAGTCCCTTGGCAAGTT
>JASHRI010000381.1 GCA_030037435.1 Candidatus Acidiferrales bacterium
CTTGCCTATCTTCGCTTGCGTGCGGCTGGGTCCTTGGCAGATGTCAGGCAAACGCCGCCGATCGCCCGCTTCGCAGTTATTTTGCCTTACTGACTGGCTAGCTGCAAACGGAAATACCTGGCGAGAGAGCTCCATTTTCATCCGGCCCCAGAACGATGCGGTAGCTATGCACACCCACAGCGCTTCGATTCAGGCGGCGCTAGCAGCTGCCGGAATCGAAAAGAATTGCAAGCTTGTTTCGCGTCGATTTTGCGGCGAACAAGAATTGTCTCGCCGCGGTTGCGTCAGGCAGCTCTTACTTCCACGCGAGTGCCGATGGCTTGCGCGCCTTTGGGCATGTCGAGTTCGAGGATGCCGTCTTTGAGCGTCGCAGTGGTTTTGGCCGCGTCGATCTCGGCCGGCAGATCGATGATGCGGAGGAGTTCGTTGGAACATCGCTCGCTGTAAACAATTTGGCCCTTCTTCCGTTGCTCTTTGTTCGAGTCCCTTCGGCCGCTGATGGTGAGACGATGGGGTTCGAGGCTGACTTCGAGTTCGCTGGCATTGAAGCCTGGCACTTCCGCGCTGACGTGCAAAGCGTTACCGGACTCGCTGATGTTCACGTGGACCGGATGCAGAAGTTCGGCCTCGGCCGTTAGCCAATGTTCAAGGTCGCGCCCGAACCGGCCGTCACGCTCAAAGTGGTCGAAAGCGCGACGTTCGATTTCATAGTGAAGGCGATTCATACGGTCAAACAGGGTTTGAGGTTCGACGATTTTCAAAGAGGTATTCGCTGTGGACTTCTTGGCCATCTCAACTTCCCTCCGAAATTTTGCGCCCCGAACGCCAGGTGCGCTGGCGCTCCTGGACCTTCGGGGTGTATTCGCATTTTGCACCTCCGCGCCCACAATGTCATCCCACCCTTTTCGGGCAGAAAATATCGAATTCGCTAAGCAGAAAAATTCCTGACTTTGTTTCGAGTCCGGCCGAATCGCGTCCGCGGAATTTCGGGAACGAGAGAACTTTTCGAGGCGGGCGGCGAGATTAAGACGCCGTGGGGTTCGCATCCTGGCGTGCGCCGCGAACCGCCGCCACGAATTTCGTGGCGGCTTCGGTGATCGGAGCAAGATCGCCCGAGTTGAGCGCGTTTTTGGAAACGAGTTCGCCGCCCACTCCAACCGCTTCCGACCCGGCGCGAATCAAATCGCCCACGGTATTGAGGTTCACTCCGCCGGTGGGAACCATGGGAATTTGCGGCAAAGGGCCTTTCAGCGATTTGATGTACTTCGCTCCACCGACCGAATCGCATGGGAATATTTTTACGAGGTCACTGCCCGCGTTCCATGCCGCAATCACTTCGCTCGGCGTCAGAGCGCCCGCCATTATCAACACCCCGCGCCGATTGGCAGCTTTCACCGTGTCAGGATCGAAGCCCGGACTTACGACGAATTGCGCGCCGGCGTCGATGCAACGCTCGGCCGTTGCGGCATCTAAGATCGTGCCAGCTCCCACCAGAATCGCGTTTCCGGCCCGAGTAAGCTTGGCGATCACATCGATCGCATCCGGGACGGTCATGGTGATCTCTACAATTGGTATACCGCCGGCCGATAACGCTTCCGTCGCTTGCAGAGCCTGTTTCGACGATGCGGCACGGACCACGGGAATAATCCCCACTTCGGCGATTCGCTTGAAATTTTCTTGCTTGGACATGGAAGTCTGTTTGCCGATGATTCTAGCGCGCGATCCGCGAGCCCCCTCCGCGCATCACCTGGAGGACTTCCTTCATTGTAACCATCGTCGTGTCGCCGGGAGTGGTCATGGCCAGCGCGCCGTGAGCAGCGCCGCACTCAACGGCCCACTGAGCACCTTTGTCAGCAAGAAAGCCATAAATGAGTCCCGATGCGAACGAGTCGCCACCGCCGACGCGGTCAAAAATTTCCAGATCCTTCCGAAACGTAGCTTCGTGGAACGAACCGTCGGAATAACAGATCGCGCCCCAATCGTTTTTCGTGGCAGTGGTCGCCCGCCGAAGCGTAACGGCGAGAACGCGCGATTGGAACTGCCTGGCTACGGCCTCGAGCATTTTCTTGTACGAGCTCGTTTCGAGATTCGAAAGATTCTCGTCGACGCCGGCCACTTTGAATCCAAGCGCAGCCGAATAATCTTCCTCGTTGCCAATCAGCACGTCCACCATCGGCGCAAGCCGGCGATTCACTTCGTGGGCGCGTTCCTTGCCGCCAATGGCTTTCCAGAGTGATTCCCGATAATTCAAATCATAGGAGACGATCGTGCCGTATTTACGGGCGGACTGGACGGCGCCGATGGCCACGTCCGGGGTGGTTTGCGAAAGAGCGCAGAAAATTCCGCCGGTATGAAACCAACGCGCACCATATTTGCCTAAAATCTCGTCCCAGTCGAGATCGCCCGGCTTCAATTGCGAAACTGCGGTGTTCCCGCGATCAGAGCATCCCAGGGCGGGACGCACTCCAAATCCGCGCTCCACAAAATTCAGGCCGTTGCGCGCATGGCGGCCCACCCCGTCGTCTTCCACCCATCGGATCAGAGATTGATCGACGCCGCCCTGGTAGATGAGATCCTGAAGCAAACGGCCGACGGGATTATCGACAAACGCTGTAACGATTGCGGTGTTGAGACCGAAACATCGCTTGAGGCCGCGGGCCACATTGTATTCGCCGCCGCCCTCGGAAATATCAAATGAGCGCGTGGTCCAGATGCGGCGTTCGCCGGGATCAAAGCGGAGCATCACCTCGCCGAGGCTGACCAGATCCCAACGGCATTCTTCCGCCGGACGAAACTTCAAACTCATGCGAATCCTCTCATCGAATCCTTCGCAGGAGCCTTGCGGCGCGATAGCCTAACTATTGCAACAGATGCGACACCAGCACTTCCCCGATGCCCCTCCTCACTCGAATTTTTCGTCCATCGTCTTGCGGCCGGACGACCGCTTCAACTCCTCACGGTAAATCTAGTTTCCTGCATGTGCGTGTGGCTCGTTCATATACTGCGACGCCCATTCCAGAAACGTCGGCCAGTTCGGTAAATCCGT
>JASHRI010000382.1 GCA_030037435.1 Candidatus Acidiferrales bacterium
TCTCCCGAGACTCCGCCGGTGGGATTGGCAGGCGCTCCGCCGGACTCATTTGGCTTGCGGTCGACGTGATTGCGTGGCGGGTCGGGCATCCTTTGTTTCTGTCTTCCGGTGTTGACTTCAACGCGCGGCGGATCATACCACGCCGGAATTAGCCAAGAACTCGACCAAAAATCGTGCGTGCCGCATCCCTTCGCGGCGTTTGCGAAGGGTGCGAGCCTTGCAGTTTCCCGCATAGCTAGCGCTGACGCTCGCCACAAGTTGCGATGTTTACACCAACAACCATTTGAAATCCGTCTGAACTTATGACAGCCTGTTATGTGCTGTATGAGAGGAGCAAGATGCTGTTAAGGCGACAGGCAGAACGCGTGAGCGGCGCCGGCGATCCGGTCGCGGCGCCCAAGAAGTCTGATGCCCACGCTCGTCCGTGCCGCGAAATCGCGCCTCTCAATCGCATTTCTAACGGAAACTCTGTTTCGATTAGAATTGCCTCTAACTCATTGAAAATAAATGATGGCACACAGTTCTATCCGAAACTCCCCCCGGTAGGGATTGGGCGTCCCATTTATTCTCCTTTTATTCGCCATTCCGTTGCCGGTGAGCCGGAGGAATCATGTTGCGGGTAGGCCTGATCGGCTGGCGCGGAATGGTCGGCAGCGTCCTCCTCGATCGCATGCGCCAGGAGGGCGACTTCACCGGTATCGAGCCGGTCTTTTTCTCCACATCCAACGTCGGCGGCGCCGCGCCGCAAGAATCCAGCGGCGCGCCACTCAACGACGCAAGAAATCTCCGCGATCTTGCTTCGTGCGACGTGCTGATCAGTTGCCAGGGCGGGGAATACACCGCGGAAATTCACGCGCCGCTGCGCAAGAGCGGCTGGAAAGGCTACTGGATCGACGCGGCCTCTGCGCTGCGCATGAGCGACGACGCAGTCATCATCCTCGATCCTGTCAATTCCGAAGTCATTCACGAAGGACTGCGTCGCGGACTTCGAGTGTTCGCGGGCGGCAACTGCACTGTCAGCCTGATGCTCATGGCCGTCGCACCCTTATTTCAAGCTGGCCTGATCGAGTGGATGACCACGATGACGTATCAGGCCGCGTCAGGCGCAGGCGCTGCAAAAATGCTCGAGCTTGTGAAGCAGATGGAGTGCCTCACCGAGCCGACTCGCAAATCGCCGTCCGACAACGCGCTCGAAATCGACCGCATGGTGATCTCGGCACAGCGTGGCGCCTCCCTTCCGGTATCGGAGTTTAGTGTTCCACTCGCCGGAAGCTTAATTGCCTGGATCGACAAGGAAATGCCCGGCGGCCAGACCAGGGAAGAATGGAAGGGAATGGCCGAAGGAAACAAAATCCTCGGCCTCAATCCGCCCGTTCCAATCGACGGCATCTGCGTACGCATCGGCACCATGCGCTGCCACAGTCAGGCGCTCACCATCAAGCTCACGAAAGACGTTCCGCTCGACGAGATTGAGTCGATTCTCGCCGGCGCGAACGAGTGGGCGCGCGTGATTCCCAACAACAAGGAATCGACGTTGCGCTGTCTCACTCCCACGGCCGTTTCCGGCACTTTGAATGTGCCGATCGGCCGCCTGCACAAGCTCAACATGGGCCCGAAGTTTCTCGGCGCATTCACCGTTGGCGACCAGCTTTTGTGGGGAGCTGCGGAGCCTTTGCGCCGAATGTTGGGCATCCTTAGGCAACATCTCAATTCGTAAATGTTGTAACAGTCCGGTGTATAATCCCGCTTGCCTGCGGGTCGAAACAGCTCCGACACAAAAAAGAGATATTCGCGAAGCAGCGAGGAGGATTCGATGGTTCGAAAGACTTTAGGGATTTTATTCATGGGCGCTGTAGCTGTGCTCATGGCAATGCCAGCTTCGGCGCAGACGACCAGCCTGAACGGCACCTGGAAACTGAACGTTTCCAAGAGCAACTTCGGCCAATTCCCGCCGCCGACCAGCGAGACGGACGTAATCGAGATTAACGGTACGGATTTCAAGCAGCACGTAACCAGCGAAACGCAGCGTGGCAATTCCAATTACACGCGCGCCTGTACTATCAACGGCCAGGAAACTCAACTCACGCCGGATAATCCGAATGCGCACGTCGGCCCCGTGCTGCTCGACAAAATTACCTGCGGATGGGACGGCAGTTCGCTCGTCGCCACGGAAGGCGCCAAGATGCAGGGCAACGAACTGACCGACAAGCTAACGTTCTCCGTTTCGTCTGATGGCAAGACGATGACGCTCACCTCACACATCACCTCGCCTACGATCAACGCCGATCGGAGCATGGTTTACGACAAATCCGAGGACTCCGGCGCTGCGGCGAATGGCGGCGTGGCAGCCACGCCCGGCTCGCAAGCTCTGATTCACACCGGTGGCGGAGATCATCCGAATCTGAGCGGCACCTGGAAGCTGGATGTTCCGAAGAGCAATTTCGGGCAGGCGCCCGGGCCGGCAAGTGAAGTAGACACGATCGTCGACAACGAGCCCTCGTTCAAGGTCACCATCGCTCAGAAGGGCGGCATGATGGGCGATGTGAATATGACTGAGACGATGACGACGGACGGGCAACCGTCGACATGGACCGGCATGGCCGATTCGAAGGTGAACGGCACGGCGCAGTGGGACGGCTCAACGCTTGTGGTCAACGCGAAATCGAGCTTTCAAGGCAGCGACGTGACCATGAAAGAGACGTACGCACTGAGCGCCGATGGAAATACTCTCACTCACACGATGCACGCCGAGACCAGCATGGGGAACTTCGACTCCACCTCTGTATACGATAAGCAGTAGAGATGCAAAGCGCGGATCGGGCGATCGCGGCGTTCTGCTGCGATCGCCCCTCACCGCTTCGTTTAGATCTGAAACAAGCCCGCCAGAGCAAGATCAATTGTGGCAGGTTGGTTCGATCAGCTTAGTTGTTGCCGCCTCCCGCCGCGGCGGAACGCTTCGCCGTCCAATCCGAGCTGTTGCCGTTTACGGTGCGGGTGCCCTTCATCGAATCGCCGGTGACTGTACCGGTGTAATCGATCTTGATGTCGCCGTTCGGCGTGTTGATGCTAACGGAGAACGCGATGTTGTTTCCCATGATCGTGCCGGTGATAGGATTCTCGCCGCGCTGACTCTTCAACGAGCCGGTTAGTTTGGTGCCGTCCTGTTGCAGGGTGAGGGTTTGGGTGACCATGTTGCCGCCGCGGCCCGCCGCGCTGAGATCCCACGCGCCGGCAACCTGAGCATCTTGCGCCAGCGCAACGGGCACCAGCGCGAAAACCAAAAGACAAAGTGACGCGACCAAAAGACAGTTTCTTTTCATCCATTCTCTCCTTCGAAAAACGATTTTCGGGGGGAGCACCCCCCAAACGCACGCGGCTTCCACGCGTGGGCTGAGCCACAGAGAGAGCCGCCTGTTTTACCTAGTTCACAAGACGTTTCGAGGGGCTTTTGCGTTACCTAACGGATCCGGGCAGCGGATTACCTGAGGATCTCGACCAGGAGCACCCATGCGTTGAATACAGAAAGAACAAAAATCGCGATACTTCCGCCGGCCACCCAGTACAAGCCATACACGTCGCCCGCCGACAGCGCGATTCCCCCAACCAGAAATGGGAATACATGCGCGGAGGCGCTAGCCGCGGCCGATGAACGGCATCTTAGTGGCCATCACGGTCATGAACTGGACGTTCGCGTCGAGCGGCAGAGACGCCATGTATACGACAGCGCGGGCGACGTCGGCGGGATCCATCGTCGCTTCCACCGCGATGGTGCCGTTGGCTTGGGGAACGCCCTTTTTCATCCTTTCGGTCATCTCACTGGCGGCATTGCCGATGTCGATTTGGCCGCAGGCGATGTCGTATTTTCGGCCGTCGAGAGAGCC